>DASYKU010000151.1 GCA_035995165.1 Mycobacteriales bacterium | reverse complement strand
GGACGACAAGTCCCGGGAGGACCTGGTCGCGCTCGACCCGAGCGAGTCCGTGATCATCTACCGCGGGTTCCGCGACTTCGTCGGCCCGTACGTTGCGCACTGCCACAACCTCGCGCACGAGGACCACGCGATGATGTTCGGCTGGACGATCGTCCCGTAGGGAGGCCTCCCTCCTCCCTACGGCTGGTGCCTGCCCCGGACGCTAGGGGCAGGCACCGCATGAGCCCGGTGCCGGTTCCGGCCTGGATGGAACCCAGGAACCGGCACCGGGTCGGGATGAGCGGCCCCGGGACTGGCGCCGTGCGCCGCGGCCCTGCACCACTCACCCGTCCGGGCGGTCTCGGCGCCGCGGTGAGGCAGCATGATGGACACATGGAATCCGGCGATCGGCTGGCCCGGCTCAGTGACCAGGGCGTGTCCGTCTGGCTCGACGACATGAGCCGGCACCGGCTCTCCACCGGCAACCTCGCCGACCTCATCGCGCACAAGCACGTGGTCGGCGCGACCAGTAACCCGACCATCTTCGCCAAGGCGATGAGCGCCGAGGGGCCGTACGACGCGCAGATCCGGGACCTGGCCCGGCGCGGGATCGGGCTGGACGAGGCCGTCCGGCTGCTGACCACGTACGACATCCGCTGGGCCTGCGACGCGTTCCGGCCCGCGTACGACGCCTCCGGCGGGGTGGACGGCCGGGTCTCGATCGAGGTCGCGCCGGGGCTGGCCCACGACGAGGAGGGCAGCACGGCCGAGGCGATCGGGCTGGCCTGGCTGGTCGACCGGCCGAACGTGATGATCAAGATCCCGGCGACCGCGGAGGGGATCGGCGCGATCCGGGCCGCGACCGCGGCCGGCATCAACGTCAACATCACGCTGATCTTCTCCCTGAGCCGGTACGACGAGGTGATCGAGGCGTACCTGTCCGGGCTGGAGCAGGCGGACGCGGCCGGGCTCGACCTCGCCTCGATCTACTCCGTCGCCTCGTTCTTCGTCTCCCGGGTCGACACCGCGGTCGACGCCCGGCTGGCCAAGATCGGCGGGCCGGAGGCGGACGCGCTGCGGGGCCAGGCCGCGATCGCCAACGCGCGGCTGGCGTACCAGCGGTACGAGGAGGTCGTCGCGTCGCCGCGGTGGCAGGCGCTGGAGGCGAAGGGGGCGCACCGGCAGCGGCCGCTGTGGGCCTCGACCGGGGTCAAGGACCCGGCCTACGACGACACCCGCTACGTGGTCGAGCTGATCGCGCCGGACACGGTGAACACGATGCCGGAGCCGACCATCGACGCGGTCGCCGACCACGGCGAGATCTCCGCCAACTCGATCGCCGGCACGGGCGAGCAGTCGCGGGCGACGCTGGACGCGCTGGAGGCGATCGGCGTCTCGTACCAGGAGGTCGTGGACGCGCTGGAGACCGAGGGCGTCCAGAAGTTCGACGACGCCTGGGCCCAGCTCACCGAGAGCATCCGGGCCCGCCTGGACGCCGCGCGCTGAGGATCAGCCGACGCCCTGGGGGGTCCTGGGGCCCTTGGCCAGACCGACCGGGATCGGGACCGTGAGCTTGACCGTGGTCCCGCGCCCGGGCCGGGTCCGCAGGTCCAGCCGCCCGCCGACGCTGTCGGCGGCGTCGGTCAGCAGCGCCAGGCCGATGTGCCCGTCGACCGGGCCGAGCGCGGACCCGGGCTCGAACCCGGGCCCGTCGTCGGACACGGTCACCACGACGTTGTCGCCGGCGGTGCCGAGGTCGAGCGCGACGTTCGAGCCGTGCGCGTGCTTGGCCGCGTTGCGCAGCGCCTCCCGGCCGACCCGGATCAGCGCGGCCCGGTGGCTGGCTGGCAGCGCCGGCAGCTCGCCGACCGTCATCTCGACCGGCGTGCCCTCGTCCCGGATGTCGTCGGCGATCACCCGCAGCGCCACGGCCGGGTCGGCGGCGCCGCTCTCAGCCGCGTACTGAACGCCGGTCAGCTCCCGCAGCGCCAGCACGTCGTCGTGCACGAGCCGCTGGGCCGAGCGCAGCGTTCTGCGCAGCGCGTCGATGCGCGGGGTGGAGAAGGTGCCGCCGAGCCCCGCCATCTGGGTGTCCAGGGCGGTCAGGGCATAGCCCACCCCCGCGAGGTCCTGGATCACCCCGTCGTGCAGCTCGCCGGCGACCCGGCGCCGCTCGGCCGAGGAGGCATCGACCGCGAGCCGGATCATCGCCTGCCGCTCCCGCTCGTACCGGGCCACCCGGCGGGCCAGGCTGAAGGCCAGCGGCACCAGCAGCAGCCCCAGCACGAGCACGGACAGCAGCACCACCGGGATGATCCGGCGGATCATGCCGGACTCGTCGGCGTGCAGCCGGTCGGTGGTGAAGTAGGTCTCGACCAGGATCGGCCGGCCGCTGGTGTCGCTGATCCCGGCGTAGACCTCCAGGCTCTCGCCGAAGCCGCGGTCGTAGAGGTTCTCGGACTTGTCGAGGTCGGAGATGTCGGAGTCGACGCCGCCGTTGGTGAGCACGGTCAGGTCGTCGGGATCGAGCGGGAAGTGCAGGCCGATCTGCTGATGGTCGTTGCAGTAGAGGATGACGCCGTCGGCGGACCAGACCTTGATCCGCTGGATGGTGTCGTCGGACATCCGGATCTGGACCCGGTCGTCGAGGTCCTTGAACGCCGCGGCGTCGCCGGAGTAGAAGTCCTCGGTGATCCAGGGGCCGACGACCCGGGTGGCGATGGCCTCGCCGTTGCTCTCGGCCTGCCGCAACGCCTCGTTCTGCACGAGCCGTACTGAGACGGTGGAGGCGGCGGCGGCGACCAGCGCCAGCGCGGCCAGGCTGACCGCCGCGTGCTGGACGAGCGCCCGCGCCACGACCGACAGCCGACCGTAACGCCGCATCACCTGGACCCTCTTCCGGCTCATGCCTATTGAGCTGGACGTTACGCGGTCACAGGGGACGGGAAAGTGCAAGTCGAGGAAATAGGTCGGCAGGCGCAGCGGGTCCGGGGACGTCGGACGGAACGCGCATGGGCCGGGTGGGTTAGTGTGCTCCCGTCCCGCGTAATGACCCGGCCGGCCGTCGCTCCTATCATCGACGAGACGTTCTCGAGGTCCTTCGGACGAGAACTCCCCACGCTATCTCCGGCCCGTTCCGGCGGCACTCCCTAATGTGCGCCCCCTAAATTTAGGGGGTACGGGTCCAGATGTGGCAGAAATTACTCAGGTCATTGATGTGGCCAGGTCTCGGACCCTAATTTTGGGGGATCTCTTTGTCCAAATGGGGGATACGCAGCCCCAGGACCGTGAGTCAGACTCGTCGTGCCAGAACAAGCTAAAGACAGAGCTGTGACGGTTCGTGGGGGCGCCGCAACCCAGCGGCGCGACGACGTACGACGCCTTACCGAGTTCCGTGGCCGTAGAGCCGATGCGCCAGCGGAATTCCGCATCACGACCAGGCCGATAACGCAGTGCGGGCACCGGGAGAGTCCGAGCCGCGATCGGCGAACGGGTCGGAATGCAATCGGGAGGGCTCGGCGTGTGGCCGGATCCGCTCTACCCAACTGGAGGTTGGTCAATGACCGCTGTCGGGGACGAGACCCTCGAGACGGACAAGAACGGTGTCTCCCGGCGCAATGTCCTGCGGGCCGGTGCCGTGGGCGCTGCCGCGGTGGGCCTGGGCGCCGGGAAGGTGCTCATGACGCCCTCGCTGCAGGCGCGCGGGCTGATGTCGCCGGACGGAGTGTTCGGCGCGACGTCGATCGCGCTGGCGGACGCCATCTACATCGAGGCGTTTCCCACCAGCCCGTTGATCCTGAACCCGTTCACTGACCCAATGGTGATCCCGCGGGCGGCCACGCCGGTGCCCGCGTCGGAGTACACCAACTGGCCCAAGCCGCCCGGCCCGGGTCTCGGTCAGCAGAACTCGCTGGGCAACGAGCAGCACCAGATCTGGCCGTCGTCCCTCGGCTACCCGGATCCGATCGTCTACAAGTTCGACCTGCTGGTGCGGACGCACTCCTTCACCACCTCGCAGGTGCTGCCGATCAACGCCCTGGGCCAGACCGTCCAGTCCTACGACGCGACCGGGCACGTCTTCCCGGCCGGCACCGTGCGGACCCTGCCGCCCTCGACCATCTACGGCTTCAACGGGCAGTTCCCCGGCCCGATGATCAACGCCGAGTACGGCAAGCCGTGCCTGGTGCGGTTCGACAACCACCTCGACGAGAACCCGCTGAACCTGGACCGGCAGGACTTCGGCTCGCCGGACCTCTCGTTCCTGACCCACCTGCACAACGGGCACACCGCGCCCGAGTCGGACGGCAACCCGCACTACAGCAAGCTGTTCGGGCCGAAGTGGGAGGGCTACAAGGTCCAGACCTCGGTCGACAACCTGTACCTGAACTGGCCGGCCGGCAACGACGACCGGGAGAAGCAGAGCTTCTTCTGGTTCCACGACCACCGCATGGACCACACCGGCTCCAACGTCTACAAGGGCATGGTCGGGTTGTACCCGATCTACGACCCGAAGAACGGCATGGACGACGGGGACGAGTCGACCGGCCTGAAGCTGCCGGGCGTCCGGACCAACCGCTCCGACGGCGCCTTCGACGTCGAGTACGACATCCCGTTCGCGCTCTACGACGTGCGGCTGGACGACGGCAACACCACGCACAAGGACATCCACGACGAGATGGGCGAGTTCCCGGCCGCCGGGAACCCGCGGGTGCACCGCGAGTGGTGGGGCAAGACGTTCTACAAGCACTTCCCGAACCACGGTTTCGTCGGCGACATCTTCACCGTCAACGGCACGGCGTACCCGGTGCTGGAGGTGAAGCGGCGCAAGTACCGCTTCCGCTTCCTGGACGCGTCCATCGCCCGGATCTACGAGCTCAAGCTCATGACCTCGACCCTCGGCCCGAAGACGGCCCGCGAGCTCGGCTACGCCACCGACGCGGGCCTGCAGGGGCAGTGGCGGATCGAGGACGGCCAGCAGTGCATGAAGTGGACCGAGATCGCCGACGACGGCGGGCTGCTCCCGGTCCCGATCGTGCGGGACACCTTCGAGCTCTGGCCGGCCAAGCGCCGTGAGCACATCGTCGACTTCACCAAGTACATGGACGGGACGCCCACGAGGAAGGGCGACGTCATCTGGATGACCGACGTCATGCGGATGCCGGACGGCCGGATGTGGTCGAACTCCTCGCGCTTCCTGCCCGACCCGAAGTACAAGATCCCGATGGTCAAGATCGTCATCGGCGACGACGCCCCGGACGCCAGCGTCATCCCCACCGCGCTGCGCGACCTCCCCCCGCTGCCGTCGAACTGGCAGAACCTGCTCGACGACCGGCTCATCTTCGAGGTCACCCGCGGCAGCGTCGGCGGCGAGCTCGAGTGGCTGATCAACGGCAAGGTCTTCGACCCCACGGTCGAGGCGACCAGCCTGAAGAACAAGGCCGGTCACACCTTCAAGGCGACGCCGAAGAAGAACTCCTTCAACCTCTGGGAGATCCGCAACGGCGGCGGCGGCTGGGTGCACCCCTTCCACCTGCACATGGAAGAGCACCGGGTCGTCATGCGCGACAACAAGGACGCCACCACCCCCAACGCGGCGCACCCGGACGACAAGTCCCGGGAGGACCTGGTCGCGCTCGACCCGAGCGAGTCCGTGATCATCTACCGCGGGTTCCGCGACTTCGTCGGCCCGTACGTGGCGCACTGCCACAACCTCGCGCACGAGGACCACGCGATGATGTTCGGTTGGACCATCGTCCCGTAGAACCACCGTTTCGTAGGACCGCTGCCTCCCTCGGTGGCTCGGTGCCTGCCCCCGGAAGACGCCCGGGGGCAGGCCCCGCGGTCCGAACCTCTCGACGACGTACGCAGTGAGAAGAGGCAATCCATGTCCACCCTTTCCCTCGACCCGGCCGCCGCCCCGGCGGTCGCGGTCCCGGCCGAGCGCTTCGCCGTGCTGCGGGGCAAGCTGCCCGTCCCGTGGGTGCTCGCGGTCGCGCTGGCCGTGGTGATGGCGTTCGCCGACATGTTCTGGCTGACCTCGCTGCAGGGCGCGGTCGGCGCGATCGAGCGGGCCCAGGGCCCGTTCCACGGCTGGCTGCGGGACTCCTCGATCCTCGCGCCGTTCCTCTTCCTCGCCGTGCTCTGGGTCTTCGCCCGGGCCGAGCGCAAGCGGGCGGCCGCGCCGGCCCGGCGCAGCCGGTTCCGTACCACCGTGGCGACAGGGTTGCTGCTCGCCGCCGCCGGCAGTGTGGTCGGCGTCGCAGCGGTCGTCGCGAGCGGAACGTACGATTACCACCTGCAGTCGGAACTGCTGCAGAGCACGGCCTCGCTGCACGACCACTCGCTCGCAGGCCCTGGCGGAGCGACCGCCAACCCTGCGTACGCGGACGGGGGCTGGACTCCGGAGCAGCGGCAGACGATCGCGCTGGACGTCAAGGCGGCGGCGTTCGGCAGCGGTCTGATCGTGGTCACCAACCTGGTCGCGGTCAGCTGGGTGATCGCGCTCGCGGGCGGGCGCGTCGACGCGAAGTCCACCCGCAGGACGCCCGCGAAGGCCTGACGGCCGCAAGGACACCCGGTCCCGCGACTCCCTAGGCCGCGGGATCGGGCCACGGCACCCCGGACGGTTGGTCCGGGGTGCCGTTCTGCCTGTTCGGACACGGCTGCTGTCGGTCTGCCAGGCTGGGGACGTGCTGGACGACGCCGACCACCTGTCCGTGCTGGCCGCCGAGTGCCGGCGGGTGATCGCCTTCGCCGCGGCCGCCCGCGATCCGGCCGGCGGCTTCGGCCGGCTGGACGAGGACGGCCGGCTCGACCCGGCGAGCCCGGTCGAGACGTACCTGACCGGCCGGATGACGCACGTGTTCGCCCTCGGTCACCTGCTCGGGCTGCCGGGCTCCGAGGCGCTGGCCGGGCACGGCGTCGAGGCGCTGGCCGGCCTGCTCCGCGATCCCGGGTACGACGGCTGGTACGCGGCCGTCCGCCCGGGCGACGACGGCAAGAAGGCCTACGAGCACGCGTTCGTGGTGCTCGGCGCGAGCAGCGCCGCGGTGGCCGGCCTGCCCGGCGCGGCCGGCCTGCTGGCCGCCGCGCTGGCGGTCCAGGAGCGGTACTTCTGGCGCGCGGACGACGGCATGGTGGTCGAGGAGTGGGACCGGCCCTGGCGGACGCTGGACCCGTACCGCGGGGTGAACGCGAACATGCACACGGTCGAGGCGTACCTGGCCGCGGCCGACGTGACCGGGGACGCGCGCTGGCGGGAGCGGGCGCTGCGGATCACCGAACGGGTCGTGCACGGCTTCGCCCGCGGCAACGGCTGGATGCTGCCCGAGCACTTCGACGCGTCCTGGACACCGCGGCCGGACTACAACCGGGACCAGCCGGCCCACCAGTTCCGCCCGTACGGGGTGACGATCGGGCACCTGCTGGAGTGGTCCCGGCTCGCCCTGGACGTCCGGGCCGCGCTGGGGGAGGCCGCGCCGGACTGGCTGCTGCCGGACGCGGCCGGGTTGTTCGCGACCGCGCTGGAGCGGGGCTGGGCCGTCGACGGCGCCGACGGGTTCGTCTACACGATCGACTGGGACGGCCGGCCGGTGGTCCGGCAGCGGATGCACTGGGTGGTGGCCGAGGCGCTGGCCGCCGCGGCCACCCTCTACCGGATCACCGGCGACGCCTCCTACGACGAGGCGTACGCGCGGACCTGGGCCTACGCCGAGCGCTACCTCATCGACCGGGACCGCGGCTCCTGGCGGCACGAGCTGGACGAGCGGAACCGGCCGGCCGCGACGGTCTGGCCGGGCAAGCCCGACGCGTACCACGTCGTGCAGGCGACGCTGGTGCCGCTGCTGCCGGCCGCGCCGACCCTCGCCACCGCGCTGTCCCGCGGCCTGCTCACCGCAGGGTGAGGACGACCACGCTGGCCGCACCGGCCAGCAGGCAGTAGACCGCGAACGGGGTCAGGGTCCGGGTCGTGAACCATCGCGTGAGCCAGCGGACCGCGGCGTACGCGGCCAGGCCGGAGGCGAGGCTGCCGACCAGCACCTGACCGTGGATCCCGGCCCCGAGCGGGCCGGCCAGGTCGGGCAGCTTGAGCACGCCCGCGGCCAGGATCACCGGCGTGGCCAGCAGGAAGGAGAACCGGGCCGCGTCCTCGTGCGAGAGCCCGCGGACCAGCCCGGCCACCATCGCGACGCCGGACCGGCTGATGCCGGGCAGCAGGGCCAGCACCTGTGCGCTGCCGACGAGCAGGCTGGTCCCGGTCGACTGGCGGGCCAGCCGCCGGTCCGCGGCCAAGCCGCCGTCAGCCCGGTCCGCGGCGACGCCGTTGTCGGGCCGGTCCGGGAGCGGCGCGGGACCGGCGGGCCGGCCGACCCCGACCGGCTCGGGCGCGGTGCGCCGCAGCCGTTCCCCGGCCAGCAGCAGCACGCCGTTCGCCATCAGGAAGATCGCCGCCGGCACCGGCTTGCCCAGCACGGTCCGGAACGTGTGCTCCAGCAGCAGGCCGGCGACCCCGACCGGGATCGTGGCCAGCACGATCAGCCAACCCAGCCGCTGCTCGGGCGTACGGACCGAGCGGTCCCGGACCGAGGTGAGCAGCCCCAGCACGATCCGGGCCCAGTCCCGCCGGAAGAACACGATCAGCGCCACCGCCGTCGCCACGTGCAGCCCCACGATGAAGGCCAGGTACGGCGACTCCGGCGCGGACACGTCCAGGTCGCGGGCCCAGCGGCCGCCGATCAGGGCCGGCAGCAGCACGCTGTGGCCCAGGCTGGAGACCGGGAAGAGCTCCGTCACCCCCTGCACCAGCCCGACGACGATCGCCTCCGGGTACGTCAACCCCACGGTTCCCCCTCGTTCCGGCTTGCCCGGGGGACCGTACGGAGGCGCGGGTTAGGGGTCGGCAAACCGGCCGCCGTCTGCGCTGCGTGACGTCCTGGTCGTGGCGGACGACGGGACGATCGGCTCGCTGCTGGAGTCGAACCTGGGCTCGCACGGACACGAGGCGTCCTGGGCCCGGACCGGGCGGTCGGCGCTGCGCGAGGCGGCCAGGACGACCCTCGACCTGGTGCTGCTCGACCTCGGCCGGCCCGACGTCGACGGTGTCGAGGTCTGCCGGCAGCTGCGGGCGCCCCCCTCCTGGCGACCGCGGGCACGGACCGGGATCATGGGGCAACCGAGACGGACGGGACGGGCATGACGGTCTTCCGCAGTTTCCCGGAGCTGTCCGGGGCGATGCCGACGCTGAGCGCGGCGCAGATCGATCAGCTGGGCTCGTTCGGCGCCGCGCTGGACGTCCGGGCCGGGGACGCGCTGTTCAGCGCGGGCGAGCCGACCCGGGCGCTGTTCCTGCTCGACACCGCCTCGGCCCGGATCTTCCGGCCGGCGACGCCGATCGCGGCGGAGGCGCCGATCATCGAGTTCGGGCCGGGGCACTTCGTCGGCGAGTTCACCCTTCTCACCGGGCAGAACCAGTACCTGACGGCCCTGGTGACGGAGGGCGGCCGGGTGCACCGGATCGACCTGACCGGGTTCCGCCGGGCGATGGCCGAGGACCCGGCGCTGTCGGACGTGCTGCTGCGGGCGCTGCTGACCCGGCGGGAGCGGCTGCGCGACAGCCCGGCCAGGGACGCGCTGCAGATCGTCGGGGCCGAGCTGTCCGCGGCCGGGCTGGCCCTGCGGACGTACGCGGCCCGGCACATGCTGCCGCACCGCTGGCTGGACAGCACGTCGCCGGAGGCGGCCGAGCTGCTGGCCGCGACCGGGCTGTCGGCCGCGGACCTGCCCGCGGTCGTGCTGGGCGACGGTGCCATCGCGCACGCCACCCCGGGCCTGCTGTCCGAGCACATCGGGCTGAGCCGCAGCCCGGCCGACGCCACCGTCGAGGACGTCGTCATCGTCGGCGCGGGCCCGGCTGGCCTGGCCGCGGCCGTGTACGCGGCCTCCGAGGGCCTCCGGACGGCCCTGGTCGACGGCGAGGGGGTCGGCGGGCAGGCCGCCCGCAGCTCCCGGATCGAGAACTTCCTCGGCTTCCCGTTCGGGCTGTCCGGCGGCGACCTGGCCGAGCGGGCCCAGACCCAGGCGCTGAAGTTCGGCGCCCGCATCTACACGCCCTGCCTGGTCACCGCCCTCGACGCGACCGGCCCCGGCTATCGGGTCACGCTCTCGGACGGGAAGGTGATCACGACCCGGACCGTGCTGCTCGCGACCGGCGCCCGCTACCGGACGCTGCCGCTGGAGCGCTGGGCCGAGTTCGAGGACGACGGCATCTTCTACGCGGCCACCGAGATCGAGGGCCGGGCCTGCGGCGGCCGGCCGGTGGCCGTGCTCGGCGGCGGCAACTCGGCCGGCCAGGCGGCGCTGTTCCTGGCCACCCGGGACTGCTCGGTCGAGCTGGTGCTGCGCGGGGACGAGCTGGATGCCGGCATGTCCGACTACCTGGTCCAGCGGGTCCGCTCCGACCCGCGCATCACGGTCTCCACCGGCACCGAGGTGGTGGGCCTGGACGGCGACGACCGGCTGGGCGCGATCCGGCTGCGGGCCCGGGCCGGCGGCGGGACCCGCGTGCAGCCCTGCTCCGGGCTGTTCTGCTTCATCGGGGCCGAGCCGTCGACCGGCTGGCTGCCCTCGATCGCGGTGGACGAGGACGGCTTCGTGCTCACCGGCGTCCAGCTCGGGCCGGAGCAGTGGACGGAGCCCGGGCGCCGGCCGCTGCCGTTCGAGACCAGCGTGCCGCGGGTGTTCGCGGTCGGCGATGTCCGGGTCGGCTCGATGAAGCGGGTCGCGGCCGCGGCCGGGGAGGGGGCCAGCGCGGTCCCCTCCCTGCACGCGGCGCTGGCGGGCCTGCGCGCCGATTCCGCCTAGTGCAGGTGGGAGCGCCAGTCGGACGGCACGCTGCCGGTCGGCCCGGGCGTGCCCTGCTCGACCGGGTGCGCCTGCGGCGGGACCAGCTCCGGTCCGCCCTCGTGGTACGCGTCGGTCCGGTAATCCCAGAACCAGTCCTCGCCCGGCTCGTACGAGCGGATCAGCGGGTGGCCGCTGTCGGCCGCATGCTTGCTGGCGTGCTGGTTCGGGGACGTGTCGCAGCAGCCGACGTGCCCGCACTGGGTGCACCGGCGCAGGTGCAACCACCAGCCGCCGGCGCCGGTGCACTCGACGCACCCGGCCCCGGACGGCGGCACGCTGACGTCGATCCCCTCGATGCTCTCGGTCACTGCGGCACTCCTGTTCCTCGGCCCGATCCCGCGATCCGCCCGCGACGATACGCACCCGGCGCGGCCCGATAGGCCTTGTGTCATCATCCCGGTCCCGGGACCGTACGGGCGGGGCGTCGACGGAGCGGGGAGGCCGCCGTGGCGGACGGGCTGTGTGCGTACCGGGCCGATCGGGCCTTCGACGGCGACCGGGTCCGTCCGGACGGGGCGCTGGTCCTGGTCCGGGACGGCCGGATCGCCGGTGTCGAGCCGGCCTCGGCGCCGGCCCCGGACGGCTGCGAGGTGCGGCACGTGCCCGGTACGACGCTGTTGCCGGGCCTGGTCGACGCGCACGTGCACCTCTGCGCCGACAGCGGCCCGCGCGCGCTCGACCAGCTGCCCGAGCTCGACCCGGAGGCGCTGGACGCCATCGTCACCACGGCGCTGGCGGCACAGCTGGCCGCGGGCGTCACCGCCGTGCGCGACCTCGGCGACCGGGACTGGACCGTGCTCGGCCGGCGCGGCGGGGACGGCCCGGCCGTCGTCGCGGCCGGACCGCCGATCACCACGATCGGCGGCCACTGCTGGGGGATGGGCGGTGGGGTGTCCGATGTGGACGGTCTGCGGGCGGCCGTACGGGAGCGGGCCGAGCGCGGCGCCGACGTCGTGAAGATCATGGCCAGCGGCGGTGCGATGACCACGACCACCGACGTGCTGGCCTGTCAGTTCAGCCTGGACGAGCTGCGGGTGGTGGTCGAGGAGGCGCACGGGCTCGGCCTGCCGGTCACCGCGCACGCGCACGCGACCGAGGCCGTCCGGCAGGTCGTCGAGGCCGGCGTGGACGGGATCGAGCACTGCACCTGCATCGTGCCGGGCGGCTTCTCGACGCCTCCCGGGCTGGCCGAGCGGATCGCCGCGGCCGGCATCGCGGTCTGCCCGACACTGGGGCGTGCCGTCGGCGCCCAGCCGCCGCCGCAGGTGCTCGCGGTGATGGCCCGGACCGGGATGACGTACGAGGGGCGGATGGAGCAGGTGGCCGGGCTGTACCGGGCCGGCGTCCGGCTGGTCAGCGGCGCGGACGCCGGGATCAACCCCGGCAAGCCGCACGGGGTGCTGCCGGAGTCGGTGGGCGACCTGGTCGGGCTGGGGGTGCCGCCGGTCGCGGCGCTCGCGTCCGCGACGAGCGTGGCCGCGGAGGCCTGCGGGCTGGCCGGCCGGACCGGCCGGCTCCTGCCCGGCCTGGACGCCGACCTCCTGCTCGTCGACGGTGACCCGACCACCGACATCACGGCGCTGCGCGCCGTCCGGCACGTCGTCAGCCGCGGCCGGGACGTGCCGGCCGGACGGTGAGGCGGACCGTGGTCCCGTGGCCGGGCCGGGACCGGACCACCAGCCGCCCCGTACGCCGGCGGCCGACCTCGTTGACCGCCGCGTTCCGCAGCAGGCGTACGCAGACGCCGGAGGCGGCCGGGCCGGTGGAAAACGCAACGGTGCCCCGCAGCCCGGGAGGCTGCGGGGCACCGCGCTATGGATGGAGGTGCTTGCTAGTTGCGCACCACCACCGCGATTGCGAGCAGGACGCCGCCGCGGCTGCTCTGGATGCTGATCGTCTGGCTGGCCGGCGGCTGGGGGCCGTTGGACAGCCGCAGGCTCCAGGCGCCGAGCGCGTCGACCGACGCGGTCCCGAGCTTGGTTCCGGTCAGCGTGTTGCCGAGCCAGATGGTGACCACGTTGCCGGTGACGACCGACGCGGTGCCCTGGATCCGCCACTCACTCTTGCTCTGGCGGAACTCGACCTGGCTGGTCGTCAGGACGTCGGGGATCGGGCTGATCTGAACGTTCGCGACGTCCGTGCCGCCCGGGCCGGTGACGGTGAGCTGGAAGATCACCGGGTCGGCCGTGTTCGGCATCGTGAAGGTCGGCTTGGCCACCGTCGTGCTGGACAGCGTGGCGGCCACG
>DASYKU010000150.1 GCA_035995165.1 Mycobacteriales bacterium | reverse complement strand
GCCGGATGGGGCACGCGGCTGCGGCACGCCCGCACCCTGGCCGCGCGGCACGCCGTCCTCATCGCCGCCGACCGGCCGTACGGGCTGTTCCTCCTGCTGTTGCCGGTGTTGCTCGCGGCGCTGGTGCTCGTCGTACCGGGCCGTGCCGGGCTGCGGACCGCGGGCGCGGACGCGCCGGGCGAACCCGGGCAGATCCTCGTGCTCCTGTTCGTGGGGGCGGCCTTCGCCGGCGGCGCGATCGCGGCGCGAGGTGATCGGCGAGCGCGCCATCCTTGTCCGCGAGCAGGCGGCCGGGCTCCGGCCCTCGGCGTACGCGCTGGCGAAGCTGGCCGTCTTCGGGGTCGTCTGCGCCGCCGAGGCCGCGGTGCTCGCCGTCGGCTGCGCGCTCGTCCGGCCGGTCCCCGGGGCCGGCGCGCTGCTCGGCTCCGGCGGGCTGGAGCTGGCGATCGCGCTGGCCGGTACGGCGCTGGCGTCCTGCCAGCTGAGCCTGCTCTGCAGCGCGCTGGTCCGCTCGACCGACCAGGTGATGCCGGTGCTCGTGCTCATGATGGCGCTGCTGGTGCTCTGTGGCGGCCTCATCCCGATCACCGGCCGGGTCGGCGTCAGCCAGCTGTCCTGGCTGGTCCCGGCGCGCTGGGGATACGCGGCCGGCGCGGCCACGGCGGACCTCCGGCGGATCTCGCCGGGGTCGCCGGCCGACGCCCTGTGGCGGCACGCGCCGGGTCCCTGGCTGCTGTCGATCGCGATCCTGGCGACCTGTGTGGCCGGCGCGACCGCGCTCGTCGCGGTCAGATTGTCCCGTATCGAACGTTCGTGATCTCTGTTTCCGTCGTCCGCCTGGCCAGTGGCTTAATGCAGGAGAGAAACAGGACGACCGGCCAGTGCTGATTGCACCGGACCTAATTTGGAGAAACACGGGCGACAAACCTGTCGCCCGTCCTAGACTCCGGTCGCTCAGCAGCGAGGGCGTGCTGACCGGGGGGCGACGTGTCCATTACCACCGATGTATTGCTCGACGAGCTCAAAGGCTTGCGCCGGGGCCGGGCGGTCTACGCGCCCGACATATCGGAGCGGGTCGGCGACCGGTTGCGGGAGGTCTGCGGAATAGACCGCTCCGACCCGCCGGGCGTCATCCGGGAGAAGCTCACCAGCCGGTTGGGCGACCTCGCGGGCACGCTTCCCGACGAGCTGCGGGTGGCCACCGCCGCCGCGCTGGCGATCCACCCGAAGGCGCGGCACCTGCTCCTGCAGGACCGGCTGCGCTGGCTGGCCGAGCAGATGTCGAGGGACGGCCGGACCGCGCGCCGGCGGGTGGACGAGGGCTTCGCCCGGCTCGCCGAGGCCGCGGCCGGGCCGCGCCGGACGACCCGGATGCTGCCGGACGGCTCGGGCCCGGGCTGGTACGTCGCCCGCTTCGAGGCCGTGCTCCGGATGGACCTCGAGGTGCCGGTCACGCACGAGCGGCGCACCGTGGTCGCCGAGTGGGACGGGGTCGTGGAGATCGGGCTCGGGCTCACGCTGCCCCGCGAGCACGGCGATTTCTCCGACCCCGAGCTGCTGGTGGACGTCGACTTCGGTGGCACGCTGGTCCGCCGGCACCGTGCGGCCGACGACGTCTTCCACTGGATCCTGGCCCTGCCGGAGCCGCTGCGGGCCGGCGAAACGCACGAGTACGGCGTCACCTTCAGCCTTCCGCCCGGCCGGCCGATGCGACCGCACTACGTCTTCACCCCGGCCCGCCGCTGCGACGAGTTCGACCTGCGGGTGCGGTACGGCGAGTCGGCTCCCTCGGTCATCCGGCGGGTGGAGGACTGCTTCCACCGCGAGCTGGACGGTCCGATCGGGCCCGGCCTGCCGCTGGCACCCGACAGCGCCGGCGAGGTCCGGGCGACGTTCTCCGACCTCGTCGTCGGATTCGGCTACGGCATTCGCTGGACGCTGTACGACGGCGTGCTCTCCCGGTCCGGGCCCGCCGGGCGGTGGGACTCGCGCGGCTAGCATCGGGGGATGTGTCGGAACATCACTGAGCTTCGTGGGTTGGAGCCGGCGGCCACCGATGAAGAGATCGAGGCGGCGGCGCGGCAGTTCATCCGGAAGGTGTCGGGGCTGCAGAAGCCGCCGGCCGGGGTCGAGGACGCGTACGAGAAGGCGATCGCGCGCGTGACGGCGGAGGTGCACACGCTGCTCGAGGCCCTGCCGGCCCGGCGGCAGCCGCCGGCGACCATCCCGCCGCTGCGCCGGCCCGAGGTGCAGGCCCGGATCAAGGCCCGCGAGGCCGCGAAAGCCTGAGACCGGGCGGACGTGCACAATTGGGACGTGGTTGGCGAAGGGCGGCGTCTCGAGGTGGGTATCTCTGCCCGGGAGACGGAGGTCCTGACGGCGCTCGGTGAGCATCTGACCAACGCCGAGATCGCCGCGCGGCTGTTCATCTCCGACCGTACGGTCGAGAGCCACGTTTCCTCGTTGCTGCGCAAGCTCCAGGCCGACGACCGTCGGGCGCTGGCGGCCGTGGCGAGGGGCATGCGCTCCGGGCCGACGGCCGCGCTGCCGTCGCCGTTGACGCCGTTCGTGGGGCGCCGAGCGGAACGGAAGGCGCTGTCCGACGCGCTGCACGAGCACCGCCTGGTCACGGCGGTCGGGCCGGGCGGGGTCGGCAAGACCCGGCTGGCGTTGAGCGTCGCCGCGGACCTGGGCGACCGGTTCGCCGACGGCGTCTGGTACGTCGACCTCGTGCCGGTCACCGACGCGGCGATGATCGCGTCGGCGATCGCCGACGCGCTCGGTCTCGGCGAGCACCAGAGCAGCTCCGCGGTCGACGACGTCGTGAACTGGTCGGCCGGCCGGGAGACGCTGCTCGTGCTGGACAACTGCGAGCACCTGCTGGACGGCGTGGTGGTCCTGCTGGAGCGATTGCTCGCCGGCAGCCCGCGGTTGACGGTGCTCGCCACCAGCCGGGCGCGGCTTCTCGTCCCGTTCGAGCGGGTGTTCCCGGTGCCGGGGCTGTCCGTGGACGCGGCCGGCGGCGACGCCGTCGAGCTGTTCTTCGGCCGGGCGGCGGCCGGCGGAAGCCCGCCGCGACCGGGCGACGCGGAGCGCATCGCCGCGGTCTGCCGGGCGCTGGACGGAATGGCGCTGGCGATCGAGCTGGCCGCCGCCCGGTACCCGTCCCTCGGGCTCGACGGGCTGGAGACCGGACTGGCCGATCGGGTCCGGCTGCTGACCGGCGGCCCGCGGATGAACGATCGGCACCGCTCGTTGCGCTCCACGCTCGACTGGAGCTACGCCCTGCTCGACGAAGCCGGCCGGGCGGCGCTGCGACGGGTCTCCGTGTTCGCCGAGCCGTTCACCGCGACCGCAGCGGTGGAGGTGCTGGCCGACTGGCCACCGGTACCGGCCGGCCACGTCCCCGGCATCCTGGCCGGGCTCGCCGACCAGAGTCTCCTGACGGCGATCGCCGACCCGGACGGCACCCGCTACCGCGCCCTGGAGACCGTCCGGCAGTACGCGGTCGACCAGCTCGACGAGGCCGGCGAGTCGACCGAGGTCCGATCGCGCCACCTGCGCTGGTGCCTGGGCCGGAGCGCCGCGCTCCAACTCGACTCGCTGGACGTGCCCGCGGCCTGGCGTACGGCGTTCGACCAGGTCGTCGACGAACTGCGGGCCGCGCTGGCCTGGGCGGCGCGGGACCCGCGGCACCGGCCGGAGGCGCACCGCCTGGCGACCGAGCTGGCCCATCGCTGCTTCCTGCGCGGGCTGCCGGGCGAGTCGCAGCGTCGGTACGAGCAGGCGGCCGAGCTGGCCGCCGACGACCTGGCCGCCGCCGAGGCGCTGCGCTGTGCCGCGGGCGCCGCCGAGTCGCGGCACTTCGGCAACGAGTCGCTGCGGCTGCGCAGCCGCGCGGCCGAACGGGCGGTGCGGGCCGGCGACCGGGCCGGTGCGGCCCGCGACCTCGCCCAGAACGCCGAACTGATCACCCGCGCCTCGGGCCTGATGGCGACCCCGCCCGAGGCCGGCGAGGTGGCGGCGCTGATCGCGCGGGGACGGGCGCTGGCCGACGGAGACCCGACCGCGGAGGCGCGGCTGCTCATCGCGGAGGCGTGCAGCGGGGTCGTCACCGATCCGGCCACCCTCCGGCTCATCGAGCGGGCGCTCGCGCTGGCCCGGCAGATCGGCGATCCGGTGGCCGAGAGCGCCGCGCTCGATCGGCTCACGGCGATCCAGCTCGCGCAGGGCGAGGTCCGCGCGGCGGCCGCCAGCGCGCTGCGGCGTACGGAGCTGCTGGCGCCGATGCCGGTCACGGCCATGGCCGGTCTGGAGTTCTTCGACGGGCTCGTGATGGCCGCCGAGTGCGCGGTCGCGGCCGGCGACCTGCCGACCGCGCGGAGGATGGCGGAGCGACTGCGGGACCTGCCCTTCTACCGGGAGGAAGCACACCTGGCGACCGCGCGGCTGATCGTCGTGACGGTGCTGGCGGGCGACTGGTCCGAGGCGGTCGGCCTGGCCGGGCGCTTCCGCGAGGGCTGGGAGCGGGCCGGGCGTCCCCGCGCGGGCAATCTCAGCCGGGCGGCGTACGCGGCGGCGACCGTGCACGGACTGCGCGGGGACGACGACGCCCGGGCGGCCTGGCTGGAGATCGTCGCGGACCTCCAGACGCCGGGACTGCCGACGTCCGCGATCCATTTCGGCGAGTTCTTCGACGCGGTCCTGCTGCTGCACCGCGGTCTTCCCGTCCGGGCGGCGCGGCTGCTGGAGACGCCGCCGGAGGAGTTCACCCAGTGGTACAGCGGTCTGTGGCGCTCGTGGTACGCCGCGGCCTGGGCCGAGGCCGCCGTGCTCAGCGGGCACGCGGAGGCAGCCGACCGCGTCCGGCGCGCCCGCGAGGCGACGGCCGGCAACCCGGTCGCCACCGCGGTGGTCGAGCGCGCGGCGGCCGTCGCCGGAGGTGACGGCGACGGGCTGGCTGCCGCGGCCGAGGCCCTGGCCGAGGCCGGCTGCCACTACCAGTGGGCCCGGACGCTCGTCATGATCGGCGGGGAGTCCCGGGCCCGGGGTGAGTCCGTGCTGGCGTCGATGGGCGCGACCGCCATGGTCTGGCCGCCGGCCTGAGCGGGCCGCGGCCGGGGCCGTGCGCGCATCCGGGACCGGCACGGACTCGCCGGTCCGTACCGGGCACGGATGCCCGCCGGGCGCACGTCCACCCAGAGTGGACTCAGCGACCCGTACCGCGACCGTCCTGAGGAGAACCCATGGTGAGCCCTCCGGACGGTCGCTGCCCGGCGGAGCTCCTGGCGGCGGTCCGGGCCGGCGACGAGCTCGCCTGGGTCCAGCTCGTGGACCGGTACACGGTCTTCCTGTGGTCGGTGTGCCGATCGTTCCGCCTCGGCCGGGCCGCCGCGGAGGACATCATCCAGACCGTGTGGCTGCGGTTGCTGGAGCGCGGGCACACGATCCGCGACCCCGGCGCGCTCACGGCCTGGCTGATCACCACGGCCCGCCGGGAGTGCCTCCGGGTGGTCGAGGCCCAGCGCCGGACCGCCGGCGAGGACCTGCTGCCCGAGCTCGTCGACCACCGCGCCCCGGAGGACGCGAGCCTGCGCGCGGCGCGCGACCGGGTGCTGTGGCGGGCGTGTCAGCAGCTGTCCGAGCGGGACGCGCAACTGCTGATCCTCCTCGCCCGCGGGCTGTCGTACGACGAGGTCGCCGCGGTGCTGGGCCTACCGCTCGGCAGCATCGGTCCCACCCGGATCCGGGCCATGCGCAAGCTCCGCGCCGAACTGGCCCGCTCCGAGATCCACACCCTCGCCGACGCCCTCTGACCCGGGGCCGGCGAGCGGACCGTGCCGCTCGCCGACCCCGGCCGGTCAGCCGCGGTAGGCCGCGAAGACCCGGGTGAAGTCCCAGTCGGCCTGGGGGACGCCGCTGCAGTTGCCGGACAGGGCGCCCGCGCATTGCCGGTCGCGGTCGACCGACCAGAACGTGAGCCGGGCCAGGTGGTGCAGTTGGGCGTAGGCCAGCATGGTCCGGAAGTTGGCGATCGAGATGTTCTCGCCCACGTCGGTGATGCCGTTCATGGACGAGATGCCGCTGTGCCGGTACGCCGTGTCGGCCGAGTAGCCGTAGGCGGTGACCAGCCGGTTCTTCAGCACGTCGGTCGCCTGGGTGGACAGCGCGCCCATGTCCTGGCCGTTGCCGCCGAAGTCGAACGGCATGATCGTCCACGCGTCGACCGTCAGCCCGCTCGCCGCGGCCCGGTTGATGAGCGTGGCATCCGGCCCGGTGCCGGCGGACGGGAAGGTCACGTAGATCGCGACGCCGGGGTTCGAGGCCCGGATCGTCTTCAGCGCGTCCACCGTCCGCTGCTGCACGGTCGCGTTGTTGTACGCGTCGCCCTCGATGTCGATGTCGATCGCCCGCAACCCGAACGCGTTGATCACCTGCTGGTACGCCCCGGCCAGCGCGGCCGCCGACGTACAGGACTGCTCGAGCTTGTTGCCGGCCGCGCCGCCGAAGGACGGCACGATGTCACCGCCGTTGGCGCGGATCGTGTTGATCGTGCTCGCGTCGGCGCCGCCGAGCAGCGGCCGGCCGCCGTCCCACTGCGGGCTGCAGGTGCCGTTGGACAGCACGAACGCCATCGTGAACCAGCGCACGCCGGTCGCGTTCATCACCGTGGCCGGGTTGGGCGGGCTGCCGAAGCCGACGGTGAAGTACGGCGCGACCTGCATCCCGGCCACGCCGGGCGGGGGAGTGGTGGTGCCGCCGGTCGGCACCGTCCACTTCTGGTTCGCGCCGCCCGTGCAGGTCCAGATCTGCAGGGGAGTCCGGTCGGTCGAGACGTTGCCGGTGACGTCGAGGCACTTGTTCGCGTTGGGGTTCACCAGGTCGTGCGCGGCGCTGAAGGCCCACCTCTGCGCGACCGTGCCGTTGCAGTCCCAGAGCTGGACCCGGGTGCCGTCGGCGGTGCCGGCGGCCGCGACGTCCAGGCACTTTCCGAGCGCGCGGACCGACCCGTCCGCGGCCATCGTCCACTGCTGGGCGGCTGACCCGTTGCAGGTGAACAGCTGGATCGCGGTCCCGTTGGCGGTCGCGGCCGCGTTCACGTCGACGCACTTGCCGGCCAGGCCGGTGATCTGCCCGACCGGGTCCACAGCGGACGCCGGCGCGGCCAACCCCAGTAGGGCAAGGAGAAAAACGCCTACAACACCGAGTCTTTTCATGATGCCGGCACCGTCCACTTCTGATTCGCGCCACCCGTACAGGTCCAGATCTGGAGCCGGGTCCCGTCCGTGGAGACGTTCCCGGTCACGTCCAGGCACTTGTTCGCGGCCGGGTTCATCAGGTCGTGCCCGGCCGTGTACGTCCACTGCTGTGCGGCGGTCCCGTTGCAGTCCCACAGCTGGACCGGGGTTCCGTCGGCGGTCCCGGCCGAGGTGACGTCGAGGCACTTCCCCAGCGCCTGCACCGTGCCGCCGGCCGGGAGGGTCCAGCGCTGCGCGGCCGAGCCGTTGCAGGTGAACAGCTGCACGGCGGTGCCGTTGGCGGTGGCGCCGGCGGCGACGTCGGCGCACTTGCCGGCCAGGCCGGTGATCGGACCGCTCGGCGCGCCGCCGCCGGCCTGCGTACCGGCCCAGGTGAAGGTGGCGGTGGTCTTCGTCGGCAGGCTGTAGGAGAACGACGAGCCGCCCCAGTTGACCCGGACCGTCTGCGCGGTCGCGGTGTCGTTGTAGGCGACCAGGGCCTTGGAGCCGTCCGGGTTGCGCCAGGCCACGTTCGGCACCGCGGCCGACGCGGTCGAGGCGATCCGGGTCGCGCCCGGCCGGACGAACTTCGTCAGGTGGCCCATGTCGTAGTACTCGACGGTGAAGTCGACCTGCCCGCTGCGCGCGTCTCCATTGTGGACGGTGACGAGCCCGGTGCAGGTGCCACAACCGCCGTTGTGCGGGCCCATGTTCTGGTCGACCGCGAGGCTCCATTTGGTGACCGTGCGGCCCCAGTTCCTCGTGTAGTCGACGATGTTGTGCATGTCCTCCTGCTGCTGGTTGGTGATCCAGGTGCCGCCGGAGTGCTCGGTGTCGTACGCGGACAGGGTCGGGAACTGGTCGTGGATCGTCGACTGCATCGCGACGTTCCCGCCGTAGCCGTGCCAGGCCATGCCGCCGAAGTTCGGGTCGTTGCGGACGGTCGCGTCCCCGACCGGCACCGAGCCGAAGTCGGGGTACGCGTCCCAGTTCCAGTCCAGCGCCAGCACCTTGGTCGAGAGGCCGGCCGCGTGCATGGCCGGGAACAGGTTGGTCTTCATGAAGAAGTCGAGCCCGCTGCCGTTCCAGCTCATCGACGGGTAGCCGGCGCAGCAGGTCGGTTCGTTCTGCACGGACACGAAGTCGATCGGGATCCCCTGGGCCTGGTACGCCTGGATGTACTTCACGAAGTACTGCGCGTACGCCCCGTAGTACTGGGCCTGCAGGAAGCCGCCGTTCATCGTGCCGCTGTCCTTCATCCAGCCCGGCGCGCTCCAGGGCGAGCCCATCACCTTCAGGTCCGGGTTCAGCGTCCGGGCCTGGCGGGTCAGCGGGACGACGTCGGCCAGGTCGTGGGCGATGGAGAAGCGGGTCATCGACGGATCGGTCTGCCCGGCCGGCAGGTCGTCGTAGGAGTAGGAGAAGCGGGCCAGGTCGGAGGCGCCCATCGGGTTGCGCAGGAAGCCGAGCCCGATGCCGGTGGTCGGGCTGAACAGCGACATCATCACCGAGTTGCGGGTGGCCGCGGACAGCGCGCCGCTGGAGTTCATCAGCCAGGCCGCGGTGTCGGTGAACGAGGCCCCGCCGCCGACGAACTGCTGGAAGCGGGTGTTCTCGTCGACCGTGATGTTCTGCCCGACGCCTCCCGTCCCGGCGGAGAACGTCACCGGCGTCTGCTGCTGCAGTCCCCGGACGACGTGCCGGCCGGCGGCGTCGTCGGTGGTGGTGAGCCAGATGTTCACCGTCTCGCCCGCGGCTCCGGCGGGTGGGGCGACGGCCAGCAGGCCGGCCGCGGCGAGCAGCGTGAGGGCGCCGAGCGGCGCGAGGATCCGGGCACGCATCCGACTCCGCCTTCCGTCGGGGGCGGCGCCGGGCAGGCCGACGACACCCGTGGACTGGCAGGTGACGCGGCAGCGGAGAGAAGCATCCCCCGGTGCCGGCGGCGGACCGGCACCGGAGGAGGCCCTTACTTCAAGGCTCGATTTAACCCAAAGGAAAAGTCCCGGTCAATGGTCCGCCCGGGTGACGCGGTCGGGGATGCCGTTCACGCGGCGCGCAGTAGGACCTGGCCTGGTTTGATGGGATTCTGCTGGCCGGTCACCGGATCAGTCCCAGCCGCAGGCGCACCGGCGGCCCGGTTCCGTACTCGAGGAGGACTGAGAATGAGACTCGCCCGCGGCGGACCCGCCGGCCAGGAACTGCCGCTCGTCGCGGACGGCGACGGCGACTGGCACGACCTGCGCCCGATCGCGTCCGATGTGGACGGTGCGCTGCTGGCCGGGCTGGACCGGGTCCGCTCGGCGCTCGCGGCCGGTGACCTGCCACTGGTCGGCGCGCCGGACCGGTTCGGACCGCCGCTGACCGGTATCGGCAAGATCGTCTGCATCGGGCTCAACTACCGCGACCACGCCGCCGAGACCGGGGCGGCCTTCCCGGCCGAGCCGATCGTGTTCCTCAAGACCCCGGACACCGTGGTCGGCCCGGACGACACCGTGCTGGTGCCGCGCACGTCGGTGAAGACCGACTACGAGGTCGAGCTGGCCGTGGTGATCGGGGCGACGGCCCGCTACCTGGACTCGCCCGCCGATGCGGCCACCGTGATCGCCGGGTACGCGATCAGCAACGACGTGTCCGAACGGGCCTTCCAGATCGAGCGCGGCGGGCAGTGGGACAAGGGGAAGAACTGCGAGACCTTCAACCCGCTCGGTCCCTGGATCCGGACCGCCGACGAGGTCGGTGACCCGCAGGCGCTCGGCCTGCGGCTGCGGGTCAACGGCGAGTCCCGGCAGGACGGCAACACCCAGGACATGATCTTCGGGGTGGAGCACCTGGTCTGGTACCTCAGCCAGTTCCTGGTGCTGCGGCCGGGCGACGTCATCAACACCGGCACGCCGGCGGGCGTCGCGATGGGCCGCCCGGACGGGGCCTACCTGCGGGCCGGCGACGTGATGGAACTGGAGATCGACGGGCTCGGGCGGCAGCGCCAGACCCTCGGGCAGGCCTGAGATGGGTCAGCTGGACGGCCTGCGGGCCCTGGTCACCGGCGGCGCTTCCGGCATCGGGCTGGCGATCGCGACCGCCTTCGCCGCGGAAGGTGCGGCCGTCGCCGTACTGGACCGGTCTCCTTCTCCGGCGGACCTGCCGGCCTTCTACCTCGCCGCCGACATCACCGACGACGCCTCCGTACGGTCCGCTGTGGAGGCGGCCGCGGATCACCTCGGCGGTCTCGACGTGCTGGTCAACAACGCCGGGATCGGCGCCCAGGGCACGGTCACCGACGCCACCGACGACGAGTGGCACCGGGTCCTGGACGTGAACGTCGTCGGTACCGCCCGGGTGTCGCGGGCCGCCTGGCCGCACCTGGTCCGGTCCGAGCACGCGGCCGTCGTCAACACCGCCTCGATCGCGGCCACCGCCGGGCTGCCGCAGCGTGCGGTCTACTCGGCCAGCAAGGGGGCCGTGGCCGCGCTCACCCGGGCGATGGCCGCGGACGGGATGGCCGACGGGATCCGGGTCAACGCGGTGAACCCGGGCACCGCCGACACCCCGTGGGTGGCCCGGCTGCTGGACTCCGCCCCGGACCCGGCCGCCGAGCGGGCCGCGCTGGCGGCCCGGCAGCCGCACGGCCGGCTGGTCGCGGCCGCGGAGATCGCCGGTGCCGTCGTCTACCTGGCCTCGCCCGCGTCCGGCTCGACCACCGGAACCGAGATCGCCGTCGACGGCGGGATGGCCGGGCTCCGGCTGCGCCCGCGGACGTGAACCGGGCTCGCCGTCGGCGGCGGGACCTGCGGCTGCGGCCGCGGGCGTGACCGGCCGATATTCGGTTGCCCCGGTGGGCGCCCCGCGGGAAGGTGGCCGGGACCGGAGCCGGCAATCGCCGGCGGCACGGGAGGAGGCGTCAGTGACCGAGACCCATCGGGCGCTGCCCGCTGCCCGTCCCCAGCCCACCGGCTGACGTCGCGTCGCGGTGGGCCCGGCTCCGCTGGAGATGCTCACCGTGACCCGCAGAATTCCGCTGGACAACGACAACGACAACGACGACCGCTGGACCCGGATCGGCACTCACCCCGTCGAGTACGACTACTCCGACGACAAGATCCCGGGCGGTGGCGACCGGTGGTCCACCTGGGACCAGTCCACCGCCTCCGAACGCGGCCCGCAGCCGTACCCGGACTGGCTGGTGACCGAGCTCGGCGCCGTGGACCTCGAGCTCGGCGTGCTCAAGACCGGCAAGGAGGCCGACGTCTTCCTGGTCCGCCGCGAGGTGCCCGAGACTTCACGGGGCTGCTTGCTCGCCGCGAAGCGGTACCGGGACGACGGGCACCGGCAGTTCCATCGCAGCGCGGTCTACCAGGAGGGCCGCCGCACCCGGAAGAGCCGGGACGCGCGGGCGATCCGCAACCGCAGCGCGTACGGACGGGAGGTGATCGGGGCGCACTGGGCCCGGGCCGAGTTCGACGCGCTCGTCCTGCTGCACGTGCTGGGGGCCGCGGTGCCGTACCCGGTCCAGATCGTCGGCACCGAGCTGCTGCTGGAGTTCGTCGGACAGCCGGACGGGGCGCCGGCGCCGCGGCTGGTCGAGATCCGGTGGCGGGGCGAGCAGCTGGCCGGTCTCTGGGACCAGGCCGTCGCGCTGATGGACATGCTGGCCGGAGCCGGGTACGCGCACGGCGACCTGTCCGCGTTCAACCTGCTCGTCGACGGCGACCGGCTGGTGGCGATCGACCTGCCGCAGCTCGTCGACGTCGTCGCCAACCCGCAGGGTCCGACCTTCCTGGACCGCGACGCCGCCACCGTCGCGGGCTGGTTCACCCAGCACGATTTCCCGGTCGACGTGCCGGCCCTCATCGCCCGCCTCCACTCCGCCGCCCGAATCCCCTGAAACGAGACCGGTCCCGGGCGGAAACCCGGGACCGACCTCGTGATTCGCCGATATCCTCGTACGGTCGGTTCAGTATCGGCGAATGCCGGGTGTCAGCCGGCTGGCACCGGATGACCGGGTCCTCAGCCGAACAGGCTCAGGACCCACCCCAGCACGACCACGATGATGTGGGTGTGCGGCTCCATGTCAGCACCTCCTCTCCTCCGCAGGGCGCCGCGGGGTGCGGCAGCCGGAGGTCGAGGACCTCGGCGGCGGGAGTGGCGGGCGCCGAGCGCGCCGCGAAGGCCGAGCCGAAGTGGAATCCGAGAATGAATCCGGCGAGCAGGCAGAATGCCGCGACCTTGACGGCGAACCCGAATCCGCAGAAAATCTTCACGGTGGCGTCCCTATTTGATTACCCGAATTTCTTACAATTCACAGGGTCGTCGGTTCCGGGACCATCGGGAATGGGTTTCCTGTTGCCTCGATCAATGGGAAACAGGCGCTCACAGGGCGCGCTCAGGAGAGTCACAGGCTCCCGCCAAGATCGGGACCCAGGGTGTGGGTCGAGACCGATCGAGGAAACGGAGACCTGGCGATGACCACCACGCTGCAGCCCCCGCGGGCCGGCGAGACCCGGGCGGAGGCACCTCGGCCGGTGTCGCCGGCCCGGCCGGGGAGGGCGGGCCGGCTGCTGCGCGGGCCCGTCGGCGATCCCGGCTGGGCCCGCCCGGGGCTGCTCGTCCTGCTCGCCGCGACCGCGATCCTCTACCTCTGGGGACTCGGCCAGTCCGGCTGGGCCAACTCGTTCTACTCGGCCGCGGTGCAGGCCGGTTCGCAGAGCTGGAAGGCGTTCTTCTACGGCTCCTCGGACCCGGCCAACTCGATCACCGTGGACAAGACACCGGCCTCGCTCTGGATCATGGCCCTGTCCGTACGGGTCTTCGGGCTGAGCAGCTGGAGCATCCTGGTGCCGCAGGCGCTCTTGGGCGTCGCCACCACCGGCCTGCTCTACACGACGGTCAAGCGCTGGTCCGGCCCGGCCGCCGGCCTGATCGCCGGTGCGGTCGCAGCGCTGACTCCGGTCGCGGTGCTCATGTTCCGCTTCAACAACCCGGACGCGCTGCTGGTCCTGCTCCTGGTCGCGGCCGCGTCCGCCACGGTGCGGGCGACGGAGAAGGCCTCGGCGAAGTGGCTGATGCTGGCCGGTGCGCTGGTCGGCTTCGGCTTCCTGACCAAGATGCTGCAGGCGCTGCTGGTGGTGCCGGCGCTCGGCCTGGTCTACCTGGTCGCGGCGCCGACCCCGGTCCGGAAGCGGATCGCGCACCTGCTGGCCGCGCTCGGCGCGCTGATCGTCGCCGCCGGCTGGTGGATCGCGATCGTGGAGCTGGTGCCGGCGAGCATGCGGCCGTACATCGGCGGCTCGCAGAACAACTCCATCCTCGAGCTGGTGCTCGGCTACAACGGCCTGGGCCGGCTGACCGGCAACGAGACCGGCAGCGTCGGCGGCGGCGGTGGCGGCACCGGGATGTGGGGCGCGACCGGCTGGGGCCGGATGTTCAACTCCGAGATCGGCGGCCAGGTGTCCTGGCTGCTGCCGGCGGCGCTGATCCTGCTGGCGGCCGGGCTGGTCGTGACCCGGCGGCGCTACCGCACCGACCGGACCCGGGCCGGCCTGCTGCTCTGGGGCGGCTGGCTGCTGGTCACCGGGCTGACGTTCAGCTTCATGGCCGGGATCTTCCACGCGTACTACACCGTCGCGCTGGCACCGGCGATCGGCGCGGTGGTCGGCATCGGGGCGGCGGCGCTCTGGCGGCGACGGGAGGGGTCGGCGATCCTCGCGATCACGCTCGCGGTGACCGCGGCCTGGTCGTACGTGCTGCTCAAGCGGAGCGCGGACTTCCTGCCCTGGCTGGCGCCGGTGGTGCTGGCCGGCGGCCTGATCGTCGCGATCGGGCTGCTGCTGGTCCGGGTGCTGCCGCGGCGGACCGCGGCCGTGCTGGCCGGGGCCGGGCTGATCGTGGCGCTGGCCGGGCCCGCGGCGTACGCGGTGGACACGGCGGCGACGCCGCACACCGGCTCGATCCCGACCGCGGGACCGGCGGCCGGCGGGATGGGCGGCCCGGGTGGCGGCGCCGGCCGGGGCGGCCAGGCGCCGGGCGGAACCGCGACCGGCACGACCCAGGGCGGCGGCCCCGGCGGGGGCGGCGTGAGCGGCCTGCTCAACGGCTCGACCGCGAGCGCGGCGATGGTCACCCTGCTGCAGACCGACGCCGGCGACTACACCTGGGCCGCGGCGACGGTCGGCTCCAACAACGCCTCGGGCTACCAGCTGGCCAGCGGTGAGCCGGTGATGGCGATCGGTGGCTTCAACGGGACCGACCCGTCGCCGACGCTGGCCCAGTTCACGGCGTACGCGGCGGCCGGCCAGATCCACTACTTCATCAGCGCCGGCACCGGCGGCGGCACCCAGACCGGCGGTAGCGCGGCCGCGCAGGAGATCGCGACCTGGGTCGCGGCGAACTACACCGCCACCACGGTCGGCAGCACCACCGTCTACGACCTGACCAGCTAGGAGGCGAGTACGCGTGCGGGCCGGCCGGGAGGCCGGCCCGCACTCAGGTCCAGCGCAGGCCGTACCCGTGGCCGGGGGTCAGCCGCTGGAACTCGAGGTGGACCTCGCCGGACGGGTCGATCTCCACCTCGTCCCGGTCCCGGGGCTGCTCGTCGAGGTCGCGGTGGAACGCGTCGGCGACCCGGAAGACCCGGTCCGGCGGCGCCGCCCGGTCGAAGCGGACGTGCAGGTCGAAGTGGTCGATCCGCAGCGCCGGGGTGAGCACGTAGTGCGGGCGCATCGGCCGGTCGGGCGGTTGCCGCCAGAGGATCGAGTACTCGTGCCGGTCGCCGGCCCGCAGCGTGGTCGGCAGGTTGAGCACCAGCCGGAACCGGCTCTCCGAGTCCCACTCCTTCAACCCCAGTACGCCGCCGAAGAGCATCTGGGCGTGCAGGTCCGGCGGCTTGTCGCCGTCCGGCGGGATGGTGCGGGAGAGCACGAGCTGCTCGATCCCGTCCTGCTCGGCCACCGCGACCCGCCGTTCGATGGCGGTCGGGGCCTCGGCGTCCATCACCATCACGGACTGGGCAGTCTCGATGTACCAGCCGGAGGAGGGCAGCGCGCCGGCGTTCCGGGTGCTCCGGCCGGCGGCCAGATGCTCCGCCAGCATCCCGCAGGCCTCGTCCATCCGGCGGCGGGCGGTGCGGGCGTCCCGGTTGAGCCGGTCGGCCAGCCAGTCGACCCGGTCCTCGAGCTTGTGCAGCTGCCGGACCGCGGGATGCACTCCGAGCGCGGCCAGCACCGCCGTCGAGAGCTCGTCCGGCAGCGTGCCGGCGGCCACCCGCAGCCTCGTGATCACCTTGTTGCGCAGGTCGGGCTCGGTGCCGGTGGCCTCGCAGACGTCCCGCAGCCCCGGTCCCAGCCGCCGCGCCAGCTGCGGGTGGTAGAGGCCGAGGCCGCGCCGGACCAGCTTGAGCTCGCTCGTGAGCGATTCCCTGGTGACGCCCATCAGCACCGCTACAGGACACTCCTGATGCAGGTAGATGTCCAGTTGGCCAGAAAGACGGGGCTATCAGTGAGAGCGGCTCTCAGGAAAGACTGGGCTGTCGTGGCTCCGGCTGGATGCGGGCGGGAACGCGAATCGGGGGGTCCGCATCCGGCCGGGGTCGTGATCATCGGGGAAAGGGATTGGGACACATGCCATCAACGCTCACGGGGAGCGTCTGCACGGATCACGAGCTGGACGGGGAGGAGACCTTCAGACGCGACGTGGGCGATCGGATCCGCAACGAACGACTCCTGCGCAACCTGCGCCAGGAGGAACTGGCCGAACGGGCCGGGGTCAGCCGGAACTTCGTCAGCGCGGTCGAGCGCGGGACGCAGCGGCTGGACGCCTGGCGGCTGCGGCATCTGGCCCGGGCGCTGGAGTGCGAGCTCGGCTGGCTGCTGCTGGACGACCGACCCCTGCCGCGCCCGCGCCGGGGCTGAGTCTCCGGGTCGGCGCTGAACCGGATCAGCAGCGCCGGCCCGGCGCAACGGGGTGTTGACCCGGGGCTCCTGTTGTCCTTCTCCCTGGGGCGACTTGTCCTTCTCCCCGGGGGGCGACTTGTCCTTCTCCCGGGGGGCGACCTACGGTCCGTGGGGTCGGTTCCCCCGACCGGGGTGACCGGGAGGGGAGTGTCGATGCCCACGACGGTGCGTGCTGCGTTGGTCCAGGCGACCTGGACCGGCGACAAGGAAAGCATGATCAAGGCGCACGAGGAGTACGCGCGGGAGGCGGCCGCGCAGGGCGCCAAGGTGGTCTGTTTCCAGGAGCTGTTCTACGGGCCGTACTTCTGCCAGGTCCAGGACGCCAAGTTCTACGACTACGCGGAGTCGGTGCCGGGACCGACGGTGGAGCGCTTCCAGGCGCTGGCCACCGAGCTGGGCACGGTCCTGGTGCTGCCGGTGTACGAGCAGGAGAAGGCCGGCGAGCTCTACAACACCGCGGCGGTGATCGACGCGGACGGTAAGTACCTCGGCAAATACCGCAAAACCCACATTCCGCAGGTCAAGGGCTTCTGGGAGAAGTTCTACTTCCGCCCGGGCAACCTGGGCTACCCGGTGTTCGACACCGCGGTGGGCAAGATCGGCGTCTACATCTGCTACGAGCGGCACTTCCCTGAGGGCTGGCGCGCCCTGGGCCTGGGCGGAGCGAAGATCGTGTTCAACCCGTCCGCCACCAGCCGCGGCCTGTCCGAGTACCTGTGGAAGCTGGAGCAGACCTCGGCCGCGGTGGCCAACGAGTACTTCGTCGGCACGATCAACCGGGTCGGCGTCGAACCGCTCGGCGACGACGACTTCTACGGTCAGTCCTACTTCGCCGACCCACGCGGCCAGATCATGGGCGGCACCGCCTCGGACAACGCCGACGAGGTGCTGATCCGCGACCTGGACATGGACCTGCTGGAAGAGGTCCGGCACCAGTGGCAGTTCTACCGGGACCGTCGGCCGGACTCCTACGGCCAGCTGACCCAGCCCTGACCCCGCCCCCCTCTAACCAGCTCCCACCAGCACC
>DASYKU010000149.1 GCA_035995165.1 Mycobacteriales bacterium | reverse complement strand
CCAGAAATGGGTCCAGCAGGCCGACGGGTCACTGCGCAACCCGCAGTCCGGCCGCTGCCTGGACTCCCCCAGCGGCGCCACCGCCAACGGCACCCGGCTGCAGATCTTCGACTGCAACGGCTCGGCCGCGCAGAAGTTCGCCCTGACCTGACCGGCGTTCCGCGCCCGGCCGGTGGTCGGCGCGGAATCCGGGGGAAATTGTCGGGGGGTGGGGGCAGGATGCGCGGCATGACAGTGACAGCACGCCGGACCGTCACGGTGCTGGACGCGGCCGACATCGTGAAGGTCTCCGAGTTCTACGCCGCGCTGACCGGTTGGGAGTTCGCCGACAAGGACGACGACTGGATCACGCTGAAGACCGGCGACGGTCAGTACGTCGCATTCCAGCTCGCTCCGGACCACATCCCGCCGCAGTGGCCGGGGCAGGAACATCCGCAGCAGTACCACCTCGACCTCTACGTGGCCGATCCGGAAGCGGCGGCCGGGAAGGCGGTCACGCTCGGCGCCACCCGGCTCGGCGCGGGCGCGGCCTGGGTGACGCTGGCCGACCCGGCCGGGCACCCCTTCGACCTCTGCCGCAAGGACGACGCGGGGGACGAGATCTCGCTGTTCACGGCGACGATCGACGCGCCGGACGCGGCCGGGCTGGCCCGGTTCTACGCCGACCTGACCGGTATGGAGGTGACGTACGAGGGGCCGGAGGGCGCGCTCATCGCCGGGGACGGACGGAACCTGATGTTCCAGCAGATCGCCGACTACACGCCGCCGCAGTGGCCGGACCCCGCGCACCCGCAGCAGGGGCACACCGACGTCTTCATCGACGACCTCGACGCCGGCGAGGCCCGGGCGCTGGAGCTGGGCGCGACCCGGCTGCCGGGCCAGGGCCGGGACTTCCGGGTCTACGCCGACCCGGCCGGGCATCCGTTCTGCCTCTGCATCTGGCCCTCTTCAGAAAACTGACGCCCGCCACCAGGTTCGTGGCCCGGATCGGCCCCCTGGAGCGGGGTTTCTCACTCCAGGGGGCGGCTCTCCGTCAGCGCCACGTCGGCGCCGACCGAGGTCGGGGCGTGAGGTAAGACGCCGAGAGCGGGGTGGAGTCGCGGCCCGGGGATGCGGGGACAGCACCTCACCGCCGGCCGACCCCGAGGGGCCGACCGGCGGTGAGGAGAGCGGGAGCTAGAGGCCGGAGCGGGCCGCGGTGGCCCCCTCCTCCACGGCGGAGTCGAAGTCGCTCGCCGGCTCCGACACCCGGCGCCGCGGCATCAGCAGCAGTGCGATGGCCGAGAACGCGCAGCAGCCGACGATGTACCAGCTGATCCAGGTGCTCGATCCGGTGTGCTTGAGGATCGCGGTCGCGATCAGCGGTGCCGGTCCGCCGGCGATCACCGAGGCGAGCTGGTAGCCGATGCCGGCGCCGCTGTAGCGCAGGTTGGTGCCGAAGCTCTCGGCGATCAGCGCCGCCTGCGGGCCGTACTGGACGTCGTGCACGACCAGCGACAGCACGATCGCCAGCAACACCAGGCCGCCGGTCTTCGTGTTCAGTAACCCGAAGTAGGGGAAGGCGAAGATCGCCGTCCCCGCGATCCCGATGGCGTACGTCTTCCGCCGGCCGATCAGGTCGGAGATGTGGCCGAACAGCGGGACCGTGATGAGACCGACGGCGGCGGCCACGAGCGTGTAGTTGAGCAGGTCGCCCCGCGCCAACCCCAGCTTCGTCGTCCCGTACGTCAGCACGAAGGTGATGAACAGGTAGAACGGCGCCTGCTCCGACATCCGCACGAAGGCCGAGGTCAGGATCTCCAGCGGCTGGGTCTTGATGACCTCCCAGACCGGCTGCCGGTGCACGACCTGCTGCTTCTTCACCTCGGCGAAGGCCGGGCTCTCCAGCACCTTGAGCCGGACGTAGAGGCCGATGCCGACGAGCACGATGCTGAGCAGGAACGGGACCCGCCAGCCCCAGCTGTCGAACGCGTCCTCGGACGTCGTGCCCTGCATCAGCTTGACCATGCCGGTGGACAGCAGCAGCCCCAGCGGCACACCCAGCTGCGGGTAGCTGGCCATCAGGCCGCGGCGGCGCTGCGAGCCCCACTCCATCGACAGCAGCACCGAGCCGCCCCACTCGCCGCCCACGCCGATGCCCTGCAGGATGCGCAGCACGACCAGCAGGATCGGCGCGGCCAGGCCGATCGAGTTGCGCCCCGGCAGCAGACCCATCAGGAACGTCGAGATGCCCATCAGCATCAGCGTCGTGACGAGGGTGGACTTGCGGCCGATCCGGTCGCCCACGTGGCCGAAGATCGCGGCGCCGATGGGCCGGGCCCCGAAACCGACGAACTGGACCGCGAACGAGGCCAGGATGCCCGAGTAATTCGAGCCGTTCGGGAAGAACAGGTGCGGGAAGACGAGCGCCGCGATCGTGCCGTAGAGGAAGAAGTCGTACCACTCGATCGTGGTGCCGATGGTGCTGGCGATGACGGCGCGGCGGCGTTG
>DASYKU010000148.1 GCA_035995165.1 Mycobacteriales bacterium | reverse complement strand
TCGCCCGCCGCCTGGACATCACCGAACGGACCGTGAAAGCCCACCTGACCAAGGCGTTCGGCCGGATCGGCGTCACCGACCGGGTGCACGCGATGATCTGGGTCAAGCAACACCTCCCGCCGGAATGAACGGGCCGGGAGCACGCACGACGGCCGTCGACCGCGCGGACCCGCGAACCACCTTCGCCGCAGTCCCGGCGGAGGTCCCCGTGCCAGCAGCGGTCCTGGTCGGCGCTTGCAGGCGCGGAGGGAGCGGACGTCAGGCGTCGCGGGTGGCGCGCCAGGCACCGGCGGTGAGGAACACCGCGACGTAGAGGGCCAGGTCGAGATAGGCCGCGCCGAGCGAGGGCAGCCGGGGGCGCGCGGCCCAGGCGTGCGTCTGGGCCACGACGTCGGCCGCGTTCGCCAGGACCAGCCGGGACGGGAGGTAGGACCAGTTCTCCAGGGCGCGCCCTACTCCGTAGGCGAGGAAGACCACACCGAACAGTGCGGCGACGGCCCCGGCGCTGTGCCGGATGAGCGCGCCCAGCCCGAGGCCGACCAGCGCGACGACGCTCAGGTAGAGCCCGGCACTGGACACGGCGCGGACGACGCCGGGATCGGTGAGATCCGCCTCCAGGTGCGCGCCGGACAGGACGGCCTGGCCCAGGAAGAACGCGGCGAAGGAGAACAGCTCGCCGAGGACGAGGGTGAGCGCGGCGACGACGAGCGCCTTGGCCGCGAGGACGGTCCCGCGGCCGGGTACGGCGGCCAGCGTCGTGCGGATCAGGCCGGTGCCGTACTCGGTGCTGACGGCGAGCACGCCGAGCACCCCGAAGGCGAGGACGCCGAAGCTGAGCCCGTCCAGGGCGGCACCCACCGGGTCGAAGCCCATCCGGTCCTGGGCGTTCATCCGCGGCCACGCGCGGGCGATGGCGGAGGTGTTCAGCACCGCGTCGCCGAGTCCTAGGGCGAGTGCGCAGGCCATCGCGGCGTACGTGGAGCGCACCGACCGGAGTTTGATCCACTCGGCGGACAGGACACCGCGCCGGATCGCGCTGACCCCCTTCATCGGGGTCGCCCTCCGCCGGTGCCGGCCGGGTCGGGATCCGTCGCCCGAAACATGACGGCGTCGGCGGTGAGCTTCATGTACGCCTCCTCCAGTGACGCCTGCCGGGCGGCCAGCTCGTACACGGCGATACCGCGCGCGGCCGCGAGCCGGCTGATGTCCCGGGAGCTGAGCCCGGTGACCGCCAGTCCGCCGTCGGCCTCCGCGGCGACGCCGGCGCCTTCCGCGGCCAGCAGGACGGCCAGGCGGTCGCGGTCCGGTGATCGGACGAGCACGTCATCCAGCGCACTGGCCCGGATGAAGTCGGCGACATCGGTGTCCGCGATCAGCCGGCCGTTCCCGATCACGATCAAGTGCTCGGCGGTCAGCGCCATCTCACTCATCAGGTGGCTCGAGACCAAGACCGTGCGGCCTTCCGCGGCAAGCGACTTCATCAGACCTCTGATCCACCGGATTCCGTCCGGATCCAGGCCGTTGACCGGCTCGTCGAACAGCAGGATCGGCGGATCGCCCAGCAGCGCGGCGGCGATCCCGAGCCGCTGCCGCATGCCCAGGGAGAACCGGCCGATCCGGCCGCCGGCGACCTCGGACAGGCCGGTGCGTCCGAGGACGTCCTCGACGCGACCGCGGGGAAGATCGTTGCTCGCGGCCAGGAAGCGCAGGTGGTTGCGGGCGCTGCGACCACCGTGCACCGCACCGGCGTCGAGCAGCGCCCCCACGTGTCGCAGCGGGTGCCGCAGCGACCGGTACGGCCGGCCGTTCACCAGCGCACGGCCCCCGGTGGGGGTGTCGAGAGCGAGGATCATCCGCATGGTGGTGGACTTCCCGGCGCCGTTGGGTCCGAGGAACCCGGTGACCCGGCCCGGACGGACGTCGAAGGACAGCCGGTCGACCGCGAGCGTCGATCGGTAGCGTTTGGTCAGTTCTTCGGCTCTGATCATCGATCCTCTCCGGAAGCGGGCGGGCTGTCGGGCGTGCTGCCGTCGGTGACCAGATTCCCGCCCGGACCGGGCCGCCGTCGTCTGCCGGCAGGCAGGTCTTGCGGCTGCGCCGGCGGGGCCAGCGGGCCGGGCCGAGCGTCGGCCGTCTGCCGGCAGGCATACGACCCGCGACAGAGGCCGGGCCGGGCCGGGCCGGGCCGGGCCGTTCTACGCTGAGCCCGTGCGCACCGCTCCGCGCCCGCCGCTGCCCGAGCGCCTCGGCCCGGCTTCCTGGCTGGCGCTGGACGGCCTGGTCGCCGTCGGGTACGGCGCGATCGCCGGCACGGTGGTGCTCCGGCATCCGACCGGCCGGTCGCCGGCGCTGGAGCTGGCCGCGATCGCAGTCCTCGGCCTGGCGTACGCGTTGAGGAGGCTGAGCCCAGTGGGCGCCCTCGCCGTGGCCGTGGTGGTGCTCGTGGCACTGCGGTGGCCGTACCCGGCCCTGGTCCCGGCGTGGTCGGCGCTGTACCTGGTAGCCGTCACGCGCCGCCGCATCACCTCACTCGCGGCGCTCGCCGTCACCGTCCTCGCGTCCGTGTACGGGGCGCCGGTCCTCGACCGCGGTGTGCTGCTCACCCTGATCGCCGGGCTGGTCTGGGCGGTCGGCTATGCCGTCGGGCGGCACCGGGCGTACGAGCAGCAGGCTCTGGAGCAGCAGGTCCAGCAGACCGACGCGGAACTGGAGAAGGCCCGGCGCGGTGTCACCGAGGAGAGAATGCGCATCGCCCGGGAACTGCACGACGTCGTCGCCCACAGCATGAGCGTGATCACCGTGCAGGCCGGCTTCGGCCACCTCGTCATCGACCAGGATCCGGAGAAGGCCCGGGAGGCGCTCGGCGTCATCGAGGCCACGGGCCGCGATGCCCTCACCGAGATGCGTCGGCTCCTCGGTGTGCTGCGGGCCGAGGACCAGGACGGATCCGCCGCCCGCACGCCCACTCCCGATCTCTCCGATCTCGAGCATCTCCTCCGCAGGACGGCACGCGCCGGCGTCCAGGTCCACCTCGAGATCACCGGCCGGCCCCGGCGACTGCCGTCGGGGATCGAGCTGTCGGCGTACCGGATCGTGCAGGAGGCGTTGACCAATGTCGTCAAGCACGCCGGCACTCCCGCCAGCCGGGTCAGCATCGGCTACGAGGAGCACCAGCTGTCCATCGAGATCACCGACGACGGCCGAGCTCGACCGGGGGCCGACGGGCACGGTCATGGCCTCGTCGGGATGCAGGAGCGGGTGAACCTCTACGGCGGCTGGCTGCGCGCCGGGCCGCTGCCCGGCCGCGGGTTCCAGGTTCTGGCCCGGCTGCCGCTCAGCGAGGCCACGGCGTGACCGTCCGGGTGGCGGTGGCCGAGGACCAGTACCTCGTCCGCGCCGGCCTCCGCGGGATCGTCGACACCGTGGACGACCTGACGGTCGTCGCGGAGGCGGCCACGGGCCGGCAGGCCGTCGACCTCGCCCGCCGGGAACTGCCGGACGTCATCCTCATGGACATCCGGATGCCCGACCTGGACGGGATCGAGGCCACCCGGCTCATCACCGCCTCGACCGACGTACGGGTGCTGGTCCTCACCACGTTCGATCTCGACGACTACGTCTACGAAGCGCTGCGCGCGGGCGCGAGCGGGTTCCTGCTCAAGGACACCCCGCCGCTGGACCTCCTGGCCGCCATCCGGGTGATCGCCGCCGGCGATGCGCTGCTCGCCCCGAGCATCACCCGCCGGCTCCTCGCCGAGTTCGCGGGCCGACCCGCCCCGTCCGCTCCACCGGTCGGCAGCCCGCGGCCGCTGGCGTCCATCACCGACCGGGAACACGAAGTGCTCGGACTCGTCGCCGAAGGGCTGTCCAACGCCGAGATCGCCCAACGCCTGCACATCACCCCGGGCACCGCGAAGACCCACGTCGGGAACCTGCTCACCAAGCTCGACGTACGGGACCGGGTGCACCTCGTGATCCTCGCCTACCGCACCGGCGTGGCCACTCCGGGCGGGACCAGCTGACCTGACGTCAGCCCCGAGCCGCCGGCGGCCGCGCGCCGGCGGCCCGGCAGCTGCCCTCCCGTTCGGATGGACGGCGCTGTTGGTCCGGTCCGCGTTTGACCAGGTGCAGAAGTCGGACCGGACAGCACCGGCCGGCTGCCGGATACAGCGACCCATGGAGCTTGCGGCGATCGGGCGGCGAACGCTGCTGTCGGGGCCCGCAGCCACGCAGGGGCGCAGAGGAAGTCGACCTCTCGGAGATCCGGCCAGTAGGACGCCGGCCACCTCCACATTCGCGACGACTGCGCGCGACGGCTCGACGTCCGCTGGCCTGACGGCGCCGTCCCCGCGCTGGCCCGGCACTTTGCCGTCCGCTTGCCATAGGGGGCGGAGGCTCGATCCATGTGGCTGAGTGTGGGTCGCGCGCGGCCGGGTCGGGGTCGCGCCGGTGCGTGATGTCCTGCTCCTGCTCGCGGTCTTCGCCGCCTGCGTGGTCGAGTCGGTCGAGGCCCTGACGATCGTGCTGGCGGTCGGTGTGACCCGCGGCTGGCAGGCGACCATGCGCGGCGTCGTCGCGGGCCTGGCCGTGCTGGCCGTGATCGTGGCCGTGCTCGGCCCGGCGCTGACCCTGATCCCGATCGACGCGCTGCGCCTCGTCGTCGGCGGGCTGCTGCTGGTCTTCGGCCTGGGCTGGCTGCGCAAGGCGATTCTGCGCGCGTCCGGCTTCAAGGCCCTGCACGACGAGGAACAGATCTACCTGCGGCAGCGGGCGGCGGCTGAGCAGGCCGGTGTCGGCTCGGGCGGCCTGCTCGTCGATGCGTACGCGTTCACGCTCGCGTTCAAGGGAGTTCTGCTCGAGGGCCTCGAGGTGGCGTTCATCGTGCTCACCTTCGGCGCCAACCAGCACAACATCCCACTGGCCGCGGTCGGGGCAGCGGCCGCCGTCGTCCTCGTCACCGGCGTCGGTGTTGCCGTCCGGGCTCCGCTGGCCCGGGTCCCGGAGAACTCGCTGAAGTTCGCGGTCGGCGTGCTGCTGACCTCGTTCGGGATCTTCTGGGGCGTGGAGGGCGCCGGCGGGTCCTGGCCCGGCGCGGACGCCGCTCTGCTCGGGGTGATGGCCTTCGTCCTGCTTCTCTCGGCTGCCGCGGTCCGGTGGCTGCGTGGGGTCCGCGCGGCGGTGCCGGCGTGAGCAGGGTGCGCGCGTTCGGAGCGTTCTGGTGGGACTTCATCGTGGGCGACGACTGGCGCATCGCCGTGGGTGTGATCATCGCCCTGGTGGCCACGGCGGGGCTTGCCGCTGCCGGCATCGCCGCCTGGTGGTTGCTGCCGCTGGTCGTCGCCCTGGTGCTGGTTCTGTCCCTGCACCGGGCCGTCGCCGGCGAGCACCGGTAGCCACCGGACCAGCTGCCGGACAGCCGTCGGGCGACCGTGCAGGACCGCTTCTTAGCAGACGCTTGGACGCCGCGGCGGTGGTGACCGTCGTGAGGCCGTCCTGGCCGGGCAGTCGGACGACCGGGCCGGTGCTGGGGGTCTTCGCGGATCCGGAGTTCGGCGTGGTGGCGTTGGCGGCCCGGGTGCTGCCGGCATCGCTGGACCCGGTGCGGTTGCTGTGTCCGGCACGCTGGTCTACGCGACCGCCTTGCAGCGCGGGCCGCTGACGGCCACGTCGGCCGCGGTGATCGCGTCCGAGACGTCCACCGATGGTCGTCGGCGCCGAGAGGACGACGTCGCCCGTCGGTGCCGCCTGCACGGGGAACTGACCCCGGATGCTCGGACCGGGCCACGTTCGCCACTGACACCGTCCTCCTCCGCCGGCGCGATCTGCCGACGTCTCGACGGTACGAACGACCGGGTTGGCACCAGGCCAACTACGGAGCAGATCGATCCGTCCACTGTGGACTTGAGCTCAGACGACCTTGCGCCGGATGAGCACAGCAAGCACACAGGCGCCGGGCAGCAGGGGGATCCAGACCGTGATCAGGCGGTAGGCCAGGACCGCGGCGAGGGCGACCGTCGCCGGCTGGCCGACCGCGACGAGCGCAGCGACCAGCGCGACGTCCAGGGAGCCGAAACCGCCAGGGGAGGGCAGCAGCGCCGACGCGGACGACGCGAGCAGATAGGCGATGGTCACGGGCAGCAGACCGACGGTGCCACCGACCGCGTGCAGGACGGCGAACAGCACCGCGCAGTGCAACACCGGCGCGGCGACCGAGCCGATCCACAGCTGGGCCGCTCGAGTGGGCGTGCGCGCCACCACCGCGAGCTCCGCCAGTTGGTCGCGCAGCCGCCGAAGCGCCGGCAGCCAGCGGCCGCGGCCCAGCCAGCCGGCCAGCGCCACGAGCGCCACCGCAGCTGTGAGGGCCAGCAGCGTCCAGCCGGGAGGCGCGCCATGCGGGTACACGGCCAGCGACCGCGGAGCGAGGACCACGGCACCGACGAGCAGCGCGGTGTGGCCGACCACACCCGCCAGCATGTTCAGGCCGACCGCTCCGAACGCCGCCGGCCGGCTCAACCCGCAGCGGCGCAGGAAGCGGACGTTCACCGTGATCCCACCCGAGCCGGCCGGCAGGACGTGGTTGGCGAACGTCCCGCCGACCTGCACCGCGAACAACCGAAGAAGCGGGATCCGGCACGGTATCGAGCCGGCCGCGGCGACCGTGCCGGCTGTCCACATGAGCACCGTCCCGGCCGCGGCTGCCGCCAGCCAGCGCAGGTCCGCGTGTGCCAGGCCGTCCGCGCCGGCATCCAGGGCGACCCGCTGCCGGAACAGGAGCACTCCCACGGCGGCGGCGACGAGAACAGCAAGGGCCGGCCGTACCCCCGGCCGCGACCGGCCGCGCTGGTCCGGTCGCGCGTCCTCGATCACCGCAGTCATGTCACTCACCCGACTCTGGCGTTCCGCCGGCGGATCCACTGCGGCCCGGTCGTCGAACGGGCCGGCGGCGCACGTCGCCGGAGAACGTGCGGTATGCCGACAGTACGAACGCGTCGGTTATCGCCGGGCAAAACGGCTCGTCCGCGCCGGTCGGCCTCGCCAATGGCGGGCGTCATCGCCCCGTCAGCGCTTTGGCCGCCGCATACGCCGCGGCGGTCCGCTCGAGCGCGTCCGACCAGTCGAGTGCGGGCGGCGCTTGCCTGCTCATCGCGGCCAGACGCTCCGCTCGGCCGAATCTGCGGCCAGCCGCACCAGGTCACGGACCAGTTCCGAATCGCTTCCGGCCAGCAGCCCGTGCCGGTCGTGCCCCCCGAACTCTCCGATTCCTCCAGCCGTCCGCGCCAGCACGGGCAGTCCGGCGCAGCGTGCCTCCAGGGCCGCGATCCCGAACGACTCGAGCACGGCCGGGGCCACGAACAGGTCCGGCTGTTCGTACAAGGAACGGATCTCGGGCGCGAGAGCCGACCGGGCAGTTGAACCCATTCACGCATCCGGTATGCCTGCACATGCCGCTCCAACGCCCCACGCTGGCCGCCCTCGCCGACCAGCACCGCTTGAAGGTCCACAGTGGACTCGTTCGACAGGCGACGGCGGGCGGTGCGCAGCATGCGCAGCCGCGACAGGGGCCGCTTGCGCGCCGCCAACCGCATCACGCTCACGACCAGCACCCGGTCCGGAACTCGGGGCGCCGGCTCAACCCTGCCAATCGGCGCGGTCGATGCCATTCGGCAAGGGCTCCGGGGTCGAGTCCTCGGGGGGGTGCGGCGGTCCTCGTCCGGCGTCGGCTGTGAACGGCGGTTGGGCGCTGCACTCTGACCGATCCCGGCGACGTGCGGTCCATGCCTGGTTCCGGCACCCGACGCTGGGGAGACGGAGCCCTTCGGGTCGCCTACTGCGATCTCACCCCGGTCGGGCGAGCGCCCAGGCTCGTCCCGGTCCGCCGACGCCGGCCTGACCGAGTGACGCCTGCCCCAGCGGTACCGCCTGCTGGCCTTGCTGATCTACGCGTACGGCCAGGGCGTGCGGTCGTCCCGGCAGATCGAGCGCCGTTGTCTGACTGACGTTGCCTTCCGCGTGGTCTGTGCTCAGGACGTCCCTGATCACGCCACGGTCGCCCGCTTCGGGGCCGAGCACGAGGAGGCGTTCGCGGCGCTGTTCAGCCAGGTCCTGGAGGTGGCGGCCACGGCGGGGGTTGGTGCGGTTAGGGACCGTCGCGATCGACGGGACCAAGATCCCGGCGAACGCGTCGATCGACGTTGACCGCGGGCGGGACTGGCTGGACGAGCAGGTCCGTCAAATCGTCACCGAGGCGCGAGGAGCAGACGCCGAGGACGCGCGCCGCGAACCCCGGCCGTGCCGCACACCGGCGTCCCACCGACGCCGAGCCTCGCGCCCGGAGCCGGCGAACCGCAGGTCCAGTCCAGCGGCTCCTGACTCGTTTCGCGAGCCGGCTCTGAGCAAACGCAGAGCATCCGGTCTCCCGGACCCTCCAGCAGCCTCCGCGAATGCGAGCGGGCTCACCGCGTACTACCAGCAACCCGTCCTAGCGGCCGAGCATGGGGCTCGCGGGCACGGTCGGTGGCTGACGGCGGTCGGCAGGGGGTCGGGCCCGTTCCGCGGGGCCCGACCCCCCATCCCGGCTACGGGTTGATCGCGCTGATCCGCGTACCCCAGTTGATCAGCGGGGCGCGCGTCCCACCGCAGGTCGGGTCGACCTGGAAGGTGGCCAGCCGGCAGGACTGACCGATGTACTCCGAGGCGATCCAGATCTTGCCGCCCTGCGGCTGGGCGGCGCCGTAGTCGCCCCACCTCGGCCGGGCGGGGTCCGGGGCGGAGAAGAAGCCGTACTCGGAGAACCCGTCCTGCGGACCCTTGCCCGCCGACGCGATCTTCACCGACGGGGCCACCGACCTCCCGGACACCAGCGCGTACGCCGCCGTCGGGAAGTAGTTCTGGCCGACCAGGGTGAACGCCATCGCGCCCCTGCCGGACGAGTCGACCGCGATGGCCGGGTAGGTGACGTTGTTGCGGGCGACCGCGAGGTAGCCCTGGTTGGCCATGCTCGCCGCGGCCGGAGAGCTGCCCGGCCGTACCACGAACCAGGCGATGCCGGCCTGCAGCCGCCCCGTCACCTGCGCGGCCGTGTCGAGCGCCCCGTACAGCCGGCCGCCGGCGTAGTACACCTGCTGCATCCGGCTGTCATTGCTGTCGAGCGGGCCCTCGGCCTCGCGGCCCGGCCCGATATTGGGCTGGCAGGCGACGTTCACGCAGTCGGCGAGAGGTGTCGGCCCGACCCGCTGCGCGGACAGCGGCGGAACCACGTAGCGCTGCGAGGCGAGCAGCGCGCTGGACAGCACCGGAGCTGGTGAGGTGGTGCGGATCGATGCTGAGTTCGTCACCTGCCACACGCCGATCGCGTCCGCCCGGCCGGTGACGCCGTCCGGCTGCGCCTCCTCGCCCGCGATCGAGCTGAGGAAGTACTCGGTGCCGTTGTTCGCGGTCTGGTACGCGGTGTCGGGCACGTTGGCCGGCCACACGGTGAAGCCGGGGGTCCGGGTCGCGGCTCCCGCCAGCTGTGTGTTCTCGAACTGCACGACCTTGCTCGTCGCGGCACCGGCCGCCAGCGCGGCCTTGTCCAGCAGGTAGATCTGGGCGCCGTTGAAGTTGTTGCCGAACACCCCCGGGTCGTCGGAGAACGGGTACTGGTTGGTGGTCAGGTAGATGCCGTTCTTGTCGGCGCCGATGTGCGGGTAGTCGCCGATGCACGGGCAGCCCGTGTGGCTCGGGGTGCCCTGCGTGCCGTCGTCCTGGACCGGCAGTCGGTAGATGTTCCAGCCGCCCAGCGGGTTCGCCGTCTGGCTGACCGCCAGGTCGAGCGTGTTGTTCCCGGTGAACGCGCCGGTGTCTGGGACCACCTCGAGGGTGAGGACGACCAGGTAGAAGCGGCTGGTGCCCGCGTCGTAGATGCAACTCGGGTCGGTGACGAACGGCCCCTGCAGGCCAGTCGTCCGGTCGATCGCGGCCGGGTAGCCGTAGAACGTGTTGAGGTCGGTCACCGGGCTGGCCGCCGAGCCGGTCTTGGTGAACACCTGCAGGACGTCGTTGGTCATCTCGATGACGTTCCGGGCGCCGACGCACATCCCCTGATCCGGCGGCTCGACCGAGAACTGATTTCCTCCGTTGGCGAACCGCTGGTCGAAGCCGTCCAGCCCGTGGAACGAGCGGACCAGACCGGTCGAGCCGGTCACCGGGACGGGACGGACGACCGGGACGCCCGCCGGGGATATCGTCGCGGCCGTCCGCCGCACGCTCACACTCGGGTCGCGCTCGTCCGGGTCGCGGGGGATCTCCGGACTCTGCACCCCGGCGGGGGTACCGACGGTCTGCCCGCTCGGGAACGGCAGGGCCGTTCCCTTCGAAACCGTACGGAGCAGGCCGGTGTTGCCCGCGCTTGGTGCCGCGCTGGCGGCGGTCGGGACGGTGATGATCATCGCCGCCGAGGTGATGGCGACAGCCAGTGGCGCGAGAAGCGCCTGCCAGCGTCGATGAGTTGAACCCATGAAGTCCCCCTCCCCGCCCGCGCCGTCGCGGACGGCTCGTCGAGGTCGACGCCGCCGGATCCGGCGGCCGCCCGAAGTATGCCGCTCATGGGCTGTCAGCGACAGATGACAGCGACTGCCCGCGCTGACCGGCCCGGCCGGCACGATGTACCGCTGTCTCGCCGCGCCCGCGCCATGCCGCCGACCGGGCGGTCTTCGAGCAAGGCCGCCCGGGCCGGGATCGGCGCGGTGCGGGCGCACTGGCCCGGCACCGATGACGGATTCGCCGCCCTGTCCAGGCTCACCGGGCTGACCGGGACGCACCGACCTAGCACCGCCGGAGAACACCAGTGCTGACCCTGCTCGTGGCGTCCGTGGCCGCGTTCGGGCTGGCACTGCTCTCGGCGGTGGCGGGCTTCGGCGGCTTCACCGCACTGTTCGGGCTGCGCGTCGCCGTGCCGATGCTCACTCTGCCCCAGCTGTCCAGCAACGGCGCCCGGGTCAAGCGGCTGCGCGGAGTGGTGACTGCCGATGATCTGGTCAACCGCAAGTTCCACCGGCTGCATCCCAACGAGCTGTGGGTCACCGACATCACGGAGCATCCGACGAGGGAAGGGAAGCTGTTCTGCGCGGCGGTGCTGGACGCGTACAGCCGGCGCATCGTCGGCTGGTCCATCGACTCCCGGCAGGACTCGACGTTGGTGATCAACGCCCTGGACATGGCGATCCGCAACCGGCGACCCGCGCCCGGCGGGATCGTTCACGCCGATCACGGGGTCCAGGCTGGTCTGATGCCCTCGTTCGGCAGCGTCGGCGACGGCCTCGACAACGCCATGATCGAAAGCTTTGGTCCTCCATGCAGATCGAACTGCTCAACCGCAAGAAGTGGAAGACCAGGGTCGAGCTGGGCGAGCGCGATCTTCGAGTACATCGAAATCTTCCACAACCGCCAGCGACGCCACTCCGCCCTCGGCCACCGAACCCCAACCGAGTACGAGCAACTGTCCGACAACAACATCCCCGCCTGACGACTCACCACCGGCACTGGAACCCAGGTCAGAGGGCAGGTCAAACTGTCACCGGTTCGTGCAGCAGACCCCAGTGTCACGATCGCACACCATGCCGCCGGGGCGCTCCACACGAGTACGACGTCTGTCCACTGAGGATGGTGGTCTCAGCCGAGTCCCGGGTGCCGGACCAGCCCCGGACTCTGCCCTCAGGGGCACACTTCTGACGTATCCACGTCGGGCCCGGGGGGCTCAGACAGGTATCGCCGCGGGCCGACGGAGGCCCGCGCGACACCGAGGGGGAGCAGTCATGGGGCAAGACTTCTGCGCGGTGGCGCCGAGTCCGGAGCTCAACGAGCGGGTGCGCGCGGAGCTGGAGCGGTTGAGGGCGGAGAACGACAGCCCGCTCGCGGCCCAGCTGGACATCGCGCGGCAGCCGCGCATGCTCGGCTTCGACGACGGCGTGATCATCCCGCCCGCCAGCTTCCCACTCGGCACCTCGGCCGAGACCATGCAGCGGGCGGCGGCCGAGCGGGCGCCGCTGCGCGGCAGCGTCCGCGTCATCGTCGTGCTGGTCGACTTCTCCGACCACCAGATGGCCGCCAGCACGGCGCACTTCGACGACGTGTTCTTCTCCACCGGCGTGCTGCCGCACGGCAGCGTCAAGGAGTACTACCAGGAGGTCACCGGCGGCCTCGTCGACATCGTCGGCCAGACCGTCGGTCCGCTGCGAATGCCGCAGACGCTGGCCTGGTATGCCAACGGCAACTTCGGCATCGGCCGGCCCACCGGCGTCGCCCGGGCCAACATCATGGCCCAGGACGCCGCGCAGGCCGCCGACCCGCTGGTGAACTACGCGCCGTTCGACAACGACGGCAACGGCTTCGTTGACGCGTTCGTCGTCGTGCACGCCGGCGGCGGCGGTGAGGCGACGGGCAACTCCGGCGACATCTGGTCGCACAAGTGGACGCTGCCAAGTGCTTACGCGGCGGATGGCACCCAGATCTTCGGCTACCTGACGATCCCGGAGGACGCGAAGATCGGCGTCTGCGCCCACGAGCTCGGCCACCTGCTGTTCGGCTTCAAGGACCTCTACGACACCGACGGCACATCCGAGGGCATCGGCAACTGGTGCCTGATGGGCGCCGGCTCGTGGGGCGGCGGCGGCGACGTCCCGGCGCACCCGTCGGCGTGGTGCAAGGTCGACCAGGGCTGGGCGTCCGCGACCGCGGTGTCGTCGTCCGGCGCGCTGACCCTGCCCGACGTGAAGACCAGCCGCAACGTGCACCGGCTGTGGAAGGACGGCGCCGGCGGCCCGGAATACTTCCTGATCGAGAACCGGCAGCGCACCGGATACGACTCGTCCCTGCCCGGCGACGGCCTGCTCATCTGGCACGTCGACGAGAACCAGCCCGGGAACACCGACGAGAACCACTACTTCATCGGTCTGGTCGAGGCCGACGGCCTGCGCGATCTCGAGCTCGCGCACAACCGCGGCGACGCCGGCGATCCGTACCCCGGCACCAGCGGCAACACCTCGTTCACGAGCTCCTCGACGCCGGGCTCGAAGTCGTACGCCGGGCAGGACACCTGCGTCTCGCTCACCGGCATCTCGGCCTCCGGCCCGGTGATGTCGGCGACGGTCTCCGTCAGCTGCGGCAAGGACCCGCGCAAGGAGCTCAAGGACGGCAAGGAGCCGTTCAAGGAGTTCAAGGACCGCAAGGAGCCGTTCAAGGAGAGCAAGGAGCCCTTCAAGGAGGGCAAGGATCTTCGCGACGGTGGCCTCGGCAAGCCGCTGAAGGACCTGCGCGACGGCGGCGGCAAGACCCCGGTCAAGGACATCAAGGACCTCCGCGAGGGCAAGGGTCCGAAGGAACTGGTCGAGCGGCCCGGCGGCGGTGGCGGCGGGTTCGGCGAGCTGTCCGGCGGCGGCGATCCGCTCGTCGAGGCCGTGGCCGACCTCTCGACCCGGATGGCGGCGCTCGAGGAGGCCCTCGGCGGTCAGCAGACCGGCGGGGGCGAACCCTTCATCCCGGCGGAGCTGCGCCCGACACTGTCCGGCGGACCCAGCTACCCGACCGGCACCGCGCCGGACCGGATGGCGACGGGCGACCGCGACGCCAAGCGCGAGTACGACACCTGGCCGGCGCGGTGACCGGATCCGTCGTCGTGCTGGCGCACGCCCGGGACCTCGGGGCGGCGGCGGTGGCCCGCGCGGTGGCTACCCTCGCCGGTCCGGCCCGGGTGGTGCTCGTCCGGCCGGAGCGGCTGGCCGCGGCGCGCTGGTCGCACCGGGTGGCGCCGGACGGCACCGCCCGCACGGTCGTCGAGCCGGCCGGCGGCCCGCGGCTGTGCAGCGAGGACGTCGGCGCGGTGCTGCACCGGATCCGGTATCTGAGCCTGCCCGGCTTCGAGTCGGCCCCGCCGGCGGACCGCGACTACGCGTACTCCGAGCTGCACGCGGTGGTCGGCAGCTGGCTGCTGGGCCTGCGGGACCGGACGATCGGCGCGGTCGGTCCACACGGGACGGTCGCCGGGCCGCCCTCCGCCCGGGCCTGGCTCGCGCTCGCCTTGGACTGCGGGCTGCCGGTCGGCCGGAGCGTCGTCGCGACGCGGGGCGACCTGGCCGGCGGGAGCACAGTCGCGACCCGTGGCGACGTGGCCGGCCGGCCGGGAGCCGCCGGCGTGAGCTCGTTCGCGCCGGTCGAGCTGACCCCGCGCCCGGCCGTACGGGTCTCGGTCGTGGGCGACTCGGTCACCGGCGCGCCGACCGACGCGATCGCCGCCGGCTGCCGGCGGCTGGCTGTCCGGACGGGTTGCCCGCTGCTCGACGTCCTGCTGTCCGAGGACGTCGAGGTCGTCGCGGTCGATCCGGTGCCGCCGCTGCGCACCCGGTGGGCGGTCGACGCCACCGCTCGGTTGCTGCTGGACACGGCCCACCGGCCCGTCCCGATGGCGGTGCCGGGGTGATCGTCTTCTACGGCCGGCAGGACGACCCGCCGCTCGCCCTGGCCGTCGAGGCCGCGGCCGAGCTGGGCGTGGACTACGTCGTGGTCGACCAGGCGCGCCTGGACCGGCATCACCTTATGGTCGAGGTCGGGCCGGCCGGGGTCCGCGGCGAGCTGTGGGTGGACCGCCGGCGGATCGCCCTCGAGGCGGCGACGGGCGTCTACGCGCGGCCGCTGGAACCGGCGTCGTACTGGCGGGACGAGATCACCCGGCTGCGGGCCGAGACCCTGCAACGCGCCTTCGTCGAGTGGCTCGACTACGCGCCGGGCCTGGTCATCAACCGGCCGGCGGCGATGGAGTCCAACTGCTCCAAGCCGTACCAGGCCCAGCTGATCGCGCGGGCGGGCTTCGCCGTGCCGGACACCCTCGTTAGCAGCGACCCGGACGAGATCGCCGCGTTCCGGGCCGGGCACGGGCGGGTGATCTACAAGTCGGTCAGCGGCATCCGCTCGATCGTCCGCGAGCTCGACGACACGGCCGCGGCCCGGCTGCCGGCGGTCCGGGACCTGCCGGCCCAGTTCCAGTCGTACGTGTCCGGACAGGACGTCCGCGTGCACGTGGTCGGCACCGAGACCTTCGCGACCGCGGTCCGCAGCGACGCCGTCGACTACCGGTACGCGGCCCAGGACGGCCTCGCCGCCGAGCTGACCTCGGTCGACCTGCCGCCGGAGGTGCGTGAACGCTGCCTGGAGCTGTCCGCGCTGCTGCAACTCCCCTTCTGCGGGATCGACCTGCGCCGCGACGGCGACGGCGGCTGGGTGTGCTTCGAGGTGAACCCGATGCCGGCCTACAGTTACTACCAGGCCCACACCGGCGTGCCGATCAGCACCGCGCTGGCGCGACTGGTCGCGGGCCACCGACCGGCCGCCAGGAGCTGAGGCCATGTCCCAGGCGATCGAGAACCTGACCCGCCTCACCGCCCGCCTCCTGGACCGGCAGCCGCATCCCACCCTGCCCGGCTGGGACTCCGTCCGCCTCACCCTCCTGGAGGCCGAGCCGGTCCCGGATCGCGCCGACCTGCTCTCCCAGTACATCGGCACCGACCTCGACGTCGCCGTGCCCACCGGCCTCCTCGCCGACGCCCCACCCGGCGCGACCCTCCGCTTCCGCGCCCGCCTCACCACGAACGGCATCCTGGCCGAAAGAGCGCCCGAGGAGTTCTCCGTCCAGCCGCCTCAGTAGCCGCCTCGGCGACGTACGGCAGCGAGCCACTGCCGGCCGGCAGCATCGGCGACGGGCCGAGGGGTCCCGGCATGCATCGACGATGAATAAGACAAGTCCGCCCGACGGTTCCCCATGTCGTCGGGTACGAGCGGCACGAGGCTGCTCGGATCGGGCCATCGGAGCTGCCGAAACGTCTTGAGGAACCAGGTACGCCTTCATCAATCATCACGCCGTGGCCCGAAAAGTAGACCAGCAGGACACCGCCGTCGGGCGCGCTGTCGGAGAATGTCCGACATTCGCTGAACATCAGACGCGACCACCGTGGGCAGCGGGTCGAAAGATCTTCATCGCACGACGGACGCCGATGAGGAGCGCATGACGATCCAACCCCGCCAGAACACCCCACCCTCACGTTGAACGATCGCTGCGACCAACGATCTCGTCAGGGCCGCTCGGCCCGAGGAGCCGTCCGTCAACCGGAATGGGCGTGGAGTGGAGGGGGCACCAGCCAGACGAGATCTCGTCACACGTGCGGTGCCGCTGACGGCGTGCAGCGGCTGGCGGGCGAACGTCTCACGCTGACTGAGGCCGGCGGTTGCGGGCGTAGGCCGGCCGGCGCGCCGACAGGGGAGACAGCCCCTCAGGGTCGCCTGCGGCCGATCTCGCCCCGGTCGACAACGTCCGGGGTCCTCGCCCGGTCCGCCGGCACCGGTCCTTTCAAGTGGCGCCCACCCGCATCCCGCCGTCGGACCCTGGGCACACGTTCCGGCAGAGCAAGCCCCCTGTCCCAGAGCGAGGTGGTCGAGGTCATCGGTCGAACAGGAGAACGGTCCGGGCACCTTCGGCGCGGCTCAGTGCTGCCAGCGCTTCGTTGACGTCCTGGAGAGGAACGCGTGCGGTGACAATGTCGTCGAGCTGCAGACGGCCCTGGAGATAGAGCTCGACGTAGTAGGGGATGTCTAGTCGGAAGCGATTCGAGCCCATCATCGACCAGCCGAGCGACCGCCCGTACATGAGGTCGGCCCCGGAGATCTCCAGCTTCAGCGTGGTGATGACGCCGATGATCGTCACGCGACCACCCCGGCCGAGCATCTTCAGCGCCTGCTGGCAGGTCTCGGCCCGGCCGACCGCCTCGAACACGTGGTCCACCCCACCCGTACGGTCCAGCACCGCGGCGACCGCGTCGCCCTGGCTCGCGTCGATGACGTCCGTCGCTCCCAGCCGGGCGGCCCGGTCGAGGCGGGCCGCGACCCGGTCGACGGCGACGATCCGGCGGGCGCCGCTGAGCCGGGCCCCCTGGACCGCGCCGAGCCCGACACCACCGCAGCCGATCACGGCGACGGTCTGGCCGGGCCGCACGCCGGCGGTGTAGATGACCGCGCCGAGGCCGGTCGTCAGCCCGCAGCCGAGCACCGACGCCAGGTCCAGCGGCATGGCCCGGTCGATCTTGACCACAGCGTGCTCGTGCACGAGCAGCCTCTCGGCGAAGGAGCCCAGCTGCGACGCCGGGGTCAGCCCGACGCCGGCCTGGGACAGGCGGGGCCGCTCGCCGGACGCACGCCGCTGCGACTCGTGCGGGCACAGCGCCGGGCGTCCGCTCAGGCAGTATTCGCACTCGCCGCAGAAGATGGACAGGCAGGTCACGACGTGATCGCCGGGCTCGACGTAGGTTACGTCGGAGCCGACGGCCTCGACCACACCGGCGGACTCGTGCCCGAGCACCATCGGCAGCCCGTACAGGGCGGTGATCGTCCCGTCGACGATGCTCAGGTCGCTGTGGCAGACCCCGGCCGCCGCCGTGCGGACCAGGACCTCGCGAGGGCCGGGCGCGTCGACGTCGACGTCCTCGATCCGGATCGGGACCCCGGGTTCCCGGAAGAC
>DASYKU010000147.1 GCA_035995165.1 Mycobacteriales bacterium | reverse complement strand
GTGTTGTAGAACAGGTGCAGCTCCACCCGCGGCGCGATCACCTGGATGATGCTGGTCGGCACCGACGCCCCGAAGAAGTAGTAGCCGGTCTGGGCCTGGATGAGCAGCAGCAGGTGCTCGAAGTGGTGCCAGATCTGGATCTTCAGCGCGAGGTCCCAGAACCGGCGGGCGTTCCCGGTGAACCCGTGCCGCAGCACGATCAGCCCGACGAGCATGACCACCGCGAAGTCGTAGTGCAGCCACTCCGAGGAGATCAGCCAGGGGAACGGCAGGCCGAGGATGCCGCGGGACTCCTTCATCGTCCAGTGCAGCCCCCACAGCTCGTACGCCTGCGCGAGGTGCTCGCCCCAGTGCGCGACGACGATGAGGACGAAGGCCCAGAGCGCGCACTGGTAGCGCCGGGTGCCGGGCGGGAAGAGAGGTCGCCGGTCCGCCGTCCCGGCCGCGGCGACGGCGGTGCTCATCGCTGACCCACCAGCCCGGGTACGAGGTGCAGCGAGCCGCGCCGGGCGCTGGTCGAGCCGTCCGGGGCCGGGGCGCCGTAGGTGACGTCGACCCCGCGCTCCTGGGCCGCCCGCACGATGCCCGGCATCGCGCGCTCGGCGAGCGCGGCGATGGTCATCGCCGGGTTCACCGTGAGCGCGCCCGGCACCGCGGAACCGTCGGTGACGAAGATCCCGGGGTGGCCCCAGACCTGGTGGCCGTCGTCGAGGGCCGAGGTCTCCGGGTCGTCGCCGATCCGGCAGGACGCCAGCGGGTGGACGGTGTAGGCGCCGACCACGTCGTTGGTCCACGGCGCGACGTCCGCGATGCCGTCCTTCTCGAAGATCTCCTTGACCTCCGCGTCGGACTTGGCCCAGCCGTTGAGCGTGTTCGCCGTCGGCTCGTACGACAGGGGCCCCCGCGCCAGCATCTGCTGCGAGACCCGGACCGAGTTGCCGGTCTCCGGCGGCGGGCCGAAGACGCCCTCGTTGTCGTCCTCGCTCATCGTGAAGATCGTGAGCCAGGACTTCCACCGCTCCAGCCAGGCCCGCTTCTCGGGCCCGAACCAGGTCGGGTCGCTGCCGCCGGGCACCTGGGCCAGGATCGTGCCGAGACCGGGCGGGAAGTAGAGCTGCTCCAGCGAGTACCGGTCGTACTCGGGGAGCGAGCCGTCGAGCCGGTCCCAGCTGGCCACGGTCGGGCCGCGGCCGATCGCGTGCGCTTCGTACGCGACCCCGTCGCCGCGGTCGAGGCCGAGCACCTCGCGGGCGGCGTCCTCGTTGATCGCGGCGGTGTTGAGTCGCTCGCCGTTGCCGGAGAAGAAGCGGCCGACGCCGTGCGGCATCTTTCCGAGCTCGGGCTCGGAGCGCTGCAGGATGACCGGCGTCGCCCCGGCACCGGCCGCGAGGATCACGATCTTGGCGTCGATGGTGCCCTCGTCGTGCAGGACGCGGTAGTCGACCTCATCGACGATCCGGTAGTGCACCCGGTAGCCGCCGTCCTCGGTGCGGGTCAGCTTCTGCACCTCGTGCAGCGGCCGGATCGTCGCGCCGTGCGCGAGCGCGGCCGGCAGGTAGTTGAACAGCAGCGAGCGCTTCGCGTCGAAGCGGCAGCCGGCCATCATGAAGTTGCAGTTCACGCACTTGTCGACGTCGACAGCCACCGGCAGCGGGTTGGCCGTGCGGCCGGAGTGGTTGCAGGCCGCGGCCCAGAGCCCGCCGGCGTACGTGACGTCGTTCCAGTCCTGGGTGACCACCGGCATCGCCTCGACCACCCGGTCGTACCAGGGGTCGAGCGAGTCCCGGTCGATCCCGGCCGGCCACATCCGCCGGCCGATGCTGCCGTGCCGCTCGAAGATGAAACGCGGCGCCCGCGGCATCGAGGCGAAGTAGACGTTGCTGCCGCCGCCCACGCAGTTGCCGCCGAGGATGGCCATCCCGTTGCCGACGACGAAGTCGAAGATCCGGGTGAAGGAGGAGCCGAGCAGGTAGTCGTGCTCGAACTCCTCGCTCTTGACCCACGGGCCGCGCTCCAGCACGGTCACGTCGGCCCCGCCGGCGGCGAGATGGTAGGCGGCGATCGCACCGCCGAAACCGCTGCCGACGACGAGGACGTCGGTGCGCTCCGTATTGGACATCGGGGGAACTCCAATCTGGCTGTGCCAGCCAACCGGCGGACGAGCGAGAAACTGGGGATCGCGGTCAGCCGAGGCTGCCGTTCGGGAGGGTGTCGGGGTGCGGCTCGGCCAGCTGCCGCCGGTAGGAGTGCTGCTCGAAACGCCAGTACCCGTCCGCGTCCGGGGCGGTCATGCCCATGGCCAGCAGGCCGGGGTGACCGGCGGCGATCGCGTCCGCGGTGTGCATGTGGGCGGCGCTGTCGAAGGCCATGTTGCTGAACATCGTCAGCAGCACCCAGCCGTCCCGCTCCGGGTTCTCCCGCGACAGCAGCGTCTTCACCAGCGTCGTACGCTCCGCGAACGGCAGCGCGACGAAGGCCGGCACGTCGTCGTCGAGGGTCAGGTCGTGCTCCTCGGCCCACTCCGTGGCCTTCTGGTCCAGCGTCTGGGAGAGGAAGTCGAGGGCGTCGGTGACCCCGGTCGCCGGGGTCTCCAGCAGCTCGATCGCGCCGGCGGCGACGGCCCCGCCCCCCTTTCCTTCCCCGGCCACCGAGCGGTCGCCGGGAAAACGCTTCTCCCCCGGCAGGATGGTGTCGGCGAACGCCTCCAGGGTGAGCGTCCGGGCGTCCACTTCGGACTCGGGCACTAGCTTCTCCTTCCGCTCCAAGGGCGGTCTCCGCGGCGGCCAGAGCTCATCGGCGGGCACCGCCGGGAACCAGCGCGGTGGCGACACGCTGCCGCCAGGTCTCGTAGGCCGGTACGCCGGCGCCGTCGTCGTCGATGTCCGCCGGGTTCGGGCGGAGGGTCCGGGTCACCCGCGCGGCCTCCGCCGGGGAGACGGCGCAGAGGATCTCGGTGGCCAGCTCGGTCTCCGGCCCGACCAGGCCGGCCCGGACGCGGGCCTCGGCCGCGAACGCGGAGCCGAGTGCGACCTGCCCGCAGTGCTCGCCCGAGCCCTCGCGGAAGCGCACCAGCTCGTCGGCGGAGGCGCCGCCGGCGTACGTGGCGGCCAGGCCGGCGCCGCTGTAGAGGTCGGCGCGGCGGTGCGCCGGGAAGGTGTCGATCAATGCGGCCACCCGCCAGGCGTCGGCACCGCCGACGAACCAGAGCGCGCGGCCGATGCCCTGGTCGATGGCGCGGTGCGGGTAGCCGTCCGGCGAATCGCCACCGGGCCAGGGGAAACGAGCGGCCCGGGCGCGGTCGCCGACGTACCGGCGGGTGCGGAAGTAGGCCTGGTGGAAGCCGTAGCCGTCGAGCGTGTGCCAGCGCAGCAGCGGATCGAGCCGGTCCGGGCGGACCCAGCGGGCCCGCGGCAGCCGCGCCATCGCCCAGCCCGCCCCGGACCAGGCCATCGACGCGTGGTCGGCGGCCCGCCCGCGCAGGAACTCCTCGAGCAGGTCGTGCCGGCCGAGCGGGAGCCCGTCCCGGACGGCGAAGCCCATCGCGGCGCCCTCGTAGGCGAACCCGCGGTACCGGGTCGGCACCGCCTCGAGGTCCGGCTCCACGTCGGCCGGCGCCCGGGCCCCGGCGGCGGATCCGAAGCCGGCACGGTAGGTCCGGCCGATCTCCGTCAGCAGCTCCTGGGCGGCCGCGTCCTTCGGGTGGAACCCGCGCCCGTCGAGCGAGGTCGCCGGCAGACCTGGGGTGAGGACACGTCGCCGCGCCGCGCGTATGCCTGCACCCACTCGAAATCTCCTTGTCCATCGGCACGTGTGATGTCTGTGCGGCCCGGGCGATGTCCGCGCCCGCCGCCTTCTGATCGTCACAGCGCCGGTTCCGGCGGGGCTACCTCCGCCTTGCGGAGCTGTCCGATTGCGCCCTCAGGCGGTCGGACGCAGCGCGGCCGGCAGGTTCGCCCGGACGTGCTCGCGCCACCGCTCGTACGCCGGTCCCGGCTCGTCGCCCATCCGGGTCGCCTCGTCGGCGAGGGCCGCGGCCGCCGCGACCGGGAGCCCGGCGAGCGCCCGCGCGGCCTGCTCGGTGTGGGCCGGTACGACGCCGGCGTCCGTCCGGGCCTTCGCCGCGAGCACGGCCCCGGTGCCGAGCTCGGCCCGGTGCGGCCCGGCCAGCAGCGCCAGCCCGGCCGGCCGCGTCCCCCCGGCGTACGTGGCCGCGAAGCCGATGCCGCGCCACAGGTCCGGCTGCCGGTCCGGCCGGAACCGGAGCACGGCCGCGCCGGCCTGCTCGGCGACCCCGGCGTGGACGAACCAGAGCGCCCGCCCGATCCCCTGGTCCACCACCCGCGGCACGTACGCCTGCGCGCCCGGCCATGGGTACGCGGCCGGCACCCGCTGCTCGACGAGGCACCGGCGGAGGTGGGCGTACGCGAGCTCGAAGCCGTAGCCGTCGACCGCGAGCCAGCTCAGCGGGCAGTGGTCGGGGTCGGCCAGGTCGGGCAGGATCCGGCGCCACAGCCGGTGCGGCAGCCGGGCCAGCGCGGCGCCGATGCCGAGGTGGACGGGCACCAGGTGGGGACGGCCCGGCCCGTCGAGCAGCCGCCGGGTCCGGTCGCGACCTCCGCCCGGCAGCACGTCCAGGATCGTGTACGCCATCGCCGCGCCCTCGTACGCGAACCCGCGCAGCTCGGGCTCGACCGTCGCCAGCCGCCGCTCGTCCTCCTCCGGGCCGGCGCCGTCGACCGCCCACTCGACGCCGCGGGTCACGGCCTGAGAGACCGCGTCCGGCCCGGACCGCGGGGGTCCGGCCGGCGGCCGGCGGACGAGGGTGGCGGCGGCCCGCCGGCGGAGTCCGGTGCCCGGGCCGGTCGCCATACGCTGCTCCTCGTCCGGATCCGGGGGCAGGTCAGGCCACCCGGAAGGGGGTCGGCGCGGTCCCGCGCCGACGGCGGCGCTCGAGGAGCTCCCGGCGGGCGGCCAGGGTCGAGGCGAGCGTGACCGCGATCGGCGGGTCGGCCTCCCGGACCGGCCGCAGTCGCAGCCGTACCCGGACCGGACCGTCCGGCCCGACCGCGACCGTCGCCCGCGCGATCCACTCCGCCCCACTCCCGGGGTCACCGTCAGGAGAGCCGGTGGTCCCGAGGGCGAGGACGGTCCACCGCCCCGGCGGCACGTCCGCGAGCACCGCCTCCACCGGCCGCCGGAAATCGGGCTCGGTCAGGTAGCCGTACGCGACCGGCCCCCGCTGCGGGATCGACTCGGCGAAGGCAGCGACCAGCAGGCGGTCCGGATCGGGCCCGATCTCCGGCGCCGGCGCCACGTCGAGCGTCGCCACCACCGCGGCCCGGCCGACCGGCCAGACCGGCGAGACCGCCGCCTCGGCCGCGCGCAGGGTCCCGATCGAGGGCAGCCGGCTCGCGCCCGTGGACGAGGTCACCAGCAGCTCCCCGACCTGCTGCTCCCGGTACCGGCTCGGCGTGAGCCCCACCGAGCCGCTGAACCGGCTGGTGAACGTCCCGACGCTGGTGTAACCGATGGCAGCGACGATCTCGGCGACCGTCAGCGGGCTGGACACCAGCAGCCGCTTGGCCTCGAACATCCGGACCGCCGCGAGGAAGCGCCCCGGCGTGGTGCCGGTGGTGGCCGAGAAGACGCGGGAGAAGTGGAACGGGCTCACGAAGGCCTCGGCGGCCAGCCCGCGGGGCGTGACCGGCTCGGCGTACCGGGTGCGCATGGCCGAGACCGCCTGCTGCACGGCCGCATTCACACGGACTCCTCTCTGGCCACAGGTTCGGATCGGCGCATCCGCCGCGCCGGTCGTCCCCTGTGTGCCGGGATCACCGCGTTAGGATTGGCCGACGTCCTCACGTCGGACTCAGCCGGAGGTGATGCCCGGATGACGGCTCGCTCTGCTCGTGCCCGGAGCACGTGCCTGCGGCGCTCCTCTTTCGACGGCCGACGGTGATCCGGATCCTTCTGGCCGAGGACATGGGCATGGTTCGAGGTGCGCTGGTCGCACTCTTGAACCTGGAGAAGGACCTCGAGGTCGTCGCCGCGGTCGCCTCCGGCGAGGAGATCCTGCCGGCGGCGCTCGAGCACCGGCCCGACGTCGCCGTCATCGACATCGACCTGCCGGGCAAGGACGGGCTCACCGCCGCGGTCGAGATCCACGAGAACGTCCCGAAGTGCCGGACGCTGATGCTCACCAGCCTCGGCACCGCCGGGACGGTACGGCGGGCGCTGGCCGCCCACGTCGGCGGGTTCATGCTCAAGGACGCGCCGCCGGACAGCCTCGCGAACGGAATCCGGAAGGTCGCGGCCGGCGGTCGCGTGGTGGATCCCCAGCTCGCGATGTCGGCGTGGGACAGCGAGCAGTGCCCGCTGACGGACCGGGAGACGGAGATCCTCCGCCTCGCCTCGGCCGGCTACGACCCGGTGGACATCGCCGGCGAGCTGTTCCTCTCGGCCGGGACGGTACGGAACCACCTGACCTCGATCATCGGCAAGCTCAACGCCCGCAACCGTGTCGACGCGATCCGGATCGCGACCGAGGCCGAGTGGCTCTAGCCGGCGTCCGGCTGGGCGAGCGGGATCCGGACCCGGACCCGGTGCTGCTGGCCGGCCACGACCTCGGACTCGAGGTCGCCGCCGAGTGAGCGGACCCGCTGGGTGATGTTGAGCAGGCCGCTGCCGGCCCCGCCGGTGGCCGGGGCGGCCCGCGACACCGGCACGCCGTCGTTGACGACTTCCATCTCGGCCATCCCGGCGACGCTGCCGAGCGTGATCGTGCACCAGGTCGCGTTGCTGTGCCGGAGCACGTTCGTGACGCACTCGCGCAGCACCGTGGCCAGCGTGGAACGCACCGACCGGGGGAAGCCGTCGTGCTCGCGGACCAGCGACACGTCGACGCTCGCGGTGGTGAGCACGGAGACCGCGGAGTTGCACTCCTCGGCCAGCGTCAGCTCCCGGTAGCCGGTGGCCACCTGGCGGGCCTCGGCCAGCGCCTTGCGGGTGATCTGCAGGACCTCGTCGAGCTCCGTGCGGGCCCGGTCGGGCTCGTCGTCGACGAGCTTGGCCACCAGCTCGGTCTTCAGCATGATCGCCGACAGGCTCAGCCCGAGCAGGTCGTGCACGTCCCGGGAGAACCGGGCGCGCTCCTCGGTGACGGCGAGCCGGGCGAACGTGTCCTGGGCCGAGTGCACCTGCTCCACCAGCTGATACATCCTGGTCAGGCCGTAGATGATCACGCCGGTCAGCGTGGTCGCCACCATCGTGTAGAGGACCGCGTAGGAGACCGTCGGCGAGTCCTTGAAGACGGACCACGAGTACCAGCCCATGCTCGCGACGACCGCGGCGGCCAGCGGGATCGACGCGGCCGGCCGGAGCAGCAGGAGCAGGGAGCCGACGAGATAGCCCGGCAGCCCGACCCACGACACGCTGAGCTGGAGGATCGGCAGGTAGACCAGGCCGGCCTCGGCGAGCAGCGCCAGGTACCGGACCCTGGTGCTCAGCTCCTCCCGGGGCCGGGTGCTGACGCGGAGATGGATGAGCAGCACGGCCGCCCCGTAGACCACCGCGGAGCCCAGGTCGAGGAGCCCGCCGCCCGAGAGGAGCATGTTCGTGCCGGCGATGATCACGAAGCCGCACAGGACGGCGATCACGACCGCACGCGCCAGCCGCGGGGCGATCGTGGGTACCAGATCGCGGAACCGCTGGCTGACCGGCAGCGGCCCGGAGTCCAGACGAGAAGTCTCGGTCATGTCTCCCGTTCCGGCTCGCGCGAGCACTGGGTTGAACTGCGTGCCTGGGGACGCTCGGGAGCGCTACAGGCACTGAGCGCGACCAGCCAGCACGATGATAAGAGACGGAACGGTCCTGAGAAACGAAAATTATCACGCCCAGGACATGACCGGACAGCGCAGAAGTGCCACCGAACGGGCGGTCAGAGGAACACCGGTATGGGGTTGAGCTGGTCGTACGGGGTCGGCGCGGCGAGCCGGCCCAGGCGTACCGGCGCGTCGAACAGCCGTCCCGGGGCGAACCGGGCCCACATCGGCCGCAGCCCCGGCACCAGCACCTTCACCACGGGCAGGCCGACGTCCGGCCGGGTCTGGTCGAGCACCAGGACCTCGAGGCCGCGCGCGTCGAGCAGGCCGATCAGCCCCCGCAGGTCCTCGGTGAGATCCGGACCGGGGCGGTAGCCGTAGTCGGCCGGCCGGCGGGGCGAGCCGCTCCGGTCGGCGTGCAGGTACGGCTCGTCGGCCGCGGCCGGGTCCTGCCACCAGCGCACGGCGTCCGGGTCGCCGGGCGCGAAGCCGGTGTCCGGCCGGGCTCCCAGGACCGCGGGCAGGAGCTGGTTGAGCTCGGTGACCGCCCGGCGGACCGCGATCCGCGGGTCCAGGTGGGCGCCGAAGCCGAGCATCGCCTCGGCCCGGTCGGAGCCCGGCCGCCGGGTGACCGCGGCCATGGCCGGGACGCCGAGGTCGGTGGTGAGGTCGAGGACCTCCAGGGTGCGGCCGAGCGCGGCGTAGGAGTCGCGGGCCTCGTCCAGCCAGGGCTGGGCGAACGCGTCGAGGTCGACGCCGGGCAGCGGGGTCCGGTTGTACCACCACAGCGCCACCGAGTCCCGCTCCACCAGCTCCAGCAGGCCCTGCAGGACCGCGTCCTCCAGGCAGCTGCCGGCCGCGTTGCCGTTGGAGTCGGCGCGCACGCTGGCCGGGCCCGGGCCGCCGAAGTAGAGCATCCCGGTCGGCAGCAGCCGGTGGCGCTCCCCGGTGAGCGACCAGACCGGCGTCCAGTCCAGCTCGACGTCGTCGTCGAAGGGCTCGCACACGTGCTGGAACAAGCCGTGCCGCGGGTTCCAGTCGGCCCGGCCGGCGTACTGCCGCTCGTCGTAGAGCATCACGTCGTTGGGGTGGACCGCCTCGTCCCCGAGGTCGCGCAGGCTGGCCCGGCGGCGCGCCTCGCCGCCCTGGAAGGTGCCCGACCACCGCTCGACGGCCTCGCACAGGGCCCCCGTCCTCGCCTCCTCGGCGGTGACACCCTTGCCCCCGCTGTCCTCGCGCGGGCCGCGGCGCAGGTTCATCAAGCCGCCGGCGCCGGCCGCGACGTTGGGCCCGGAGCGGAAGCAGTGGAAGCCGGCCGGCGCCTCCGAATCGGGCAGGATCTCCTTGATGATCCCGGTGACGGGGCTGACCAGGTGCTGGTAGCGGGTCCAGACCTCCTCGGGCGGGGCCGCCCGGTGGCCGCCCCCGCGGTAGGCGGTCCGGGCCACCGGGCGCAGCGCGACCGGCTCGTACGCGCGCGCGGCGACCAGGTCGGCGTCACCGCAGGCCGGGCACTGCGGCCGGCGGCGCAGCTCGTGCCGCGCGCGCTCGAGCTCGACCCCGTCCAGCGTCTGGACGGCGTCCTGGCCGGAGTAGCGGTGCCCGGCCAGCCACTTCTCCGCCTCCAGCGCGATGAGCGAGCCGGCGGTGCCGGTCAGGGCCGGGGTGGTGACGACCGGGCGCGGGGCCGGTCCGGAGCGGCCCAGGGCCGCCTGGGCGCAGGCCTCGGCCTCGCGGTGGCGCCAGAGCCGTTCGGCCAGACAGTGCCAGCAGGCCGACTCGCCCGGGCGGAAGATCGGGCCGACCCAGACCTGGTCGCCGATCGGCTTGGCCAGCAGCCAGGGGCGGCCGGCCGCCCGGTGGGCCGCGTCCACCGCGGCCAGCTCGGGGTCCAGGTAGTCCGCGCACAACACGATCGACAGCGAGCCGCCGGGCCTGGGCCGGCCCCCGCGGCTGGCCCGGACCATCATGCCGGCGCCGGTCAGCGCCGACCGGACGGCCTTGGTCACCGGGTCGGTCAGGCTGCTCGGGTGGTCGGGCAGGAGCAGGTCCACCCCGGTCCGTACGGAGTGGGCGGCCACGTCGGCGTCGAGCCCGGCGGCCTCCCAGAAGGCATGCTCGCGCTCGTGCGCGGTCGGCGGGCCGGCGGGCCGGCGGGTGACCAGCCGCGCTTCGACCAGCCGGTCGAGCGTCGCGGCCACCCCCGCCCGGTCGGTGCCGCCGGGCAGGGCGTCGAGGACGTCGTCCCGGTCCCGGGACCCGTCGAGCAGCGCGGCCAGGGCGACGACATGCCGGCCGGACAGCACCGTCGTGGTGCGTTCGGAGAACAGGAAGACCCCGTCGCCATCGCTCACTTCCGCCCGCAGGTCGCGGCGGAAGCCGAGCGGCGAGTCGGCCGGCCGGCTGGTCGTCATCTCAGGCGGCCCGGTGCGCCGGTTCCACGGAGGCGGCATAACTGATGCAGACGCCGGTCGCCGCCAGCCGGGCCTCGGCCGAGTTGTGCATGTGGTCGAAGGTGGCGATCACCAGGTCGGAGGCGGCCGGGTCGTCGACGGGCAGCTGCGGAGCGGTGGTGGTGGGCATCGGGACCCCTTTGGGTTGTGGATCAGATGTTCAAAGAGTGACTCCGAACGGCAAGGTCCGAGTACTTCCACATTCACAGGTCGGATATGCGTTTTTCATGCCTGCCCCGGTAGAAGTCATCCCGCACCGGTGTCCCGCTCACTGCCCCCGGAGGAGTCATTTTCGTACCGTTCGACGGAGCGTCGTCCGCCCGGCGCTAAATAGTACGGAGGGGTCCCCCGTGAGAGATGTCACCGTTATTGCCGGAAGCGGGGTGACCGGCCTCTCGCGCGCGCCGCACCCCCTCAGCGACAATTCCGCCTCACCCCGCTTCAGTCTGCTGGGTCCCGTGGAAGTCCGGAAGGACGACCGCGACTACGCGCCGACCGCGCCGAAGACGCTGCAGCTGCTGGCCCTGCTGCTCATGCGCTCGGGCCACCTCGTGCACACCGACTCGATCATCCACGAGGTCTGGTCCGAGGAGCCGCCGCGCAGCGTCCGCACCGGCGTGCAGACCCTCGTCTACCAGCTCCGGCGCTGCATGCAGGACGCCGGCCTGGGCGCCTCCGGCCGTCGCGTCCTGGCCACCCGGGGGCCCGGGTACGTCCTGCGGGTCGAGCCCGGCCACATCGACGTGGTCGTCTTCCGGCAGCTGGTGGCCCAGGGCCAGGAGGCCTTCCACGCCGGCCAGTACGAGGAGGCGGCCCGGCTGCTGCGCTCCGGCCTGGACCTCTGGTCCGACACACCGTTGGCGAACGTGCCCTGCGGCCCGGTGCTGTCCTCGTACGTCGTCGAGCTGCAGGAGCAGCTGCGGGCCGCGCGCTTCCTGCGCATCCAGGCCGAGATCGAGGCCGGGCGGGCCCAGGACCTGATCGCGGAGCTGCGCGCGCTGGTGTCGAGCGATCCGCTCGACGAGGGCTCCCACGCCCAGCTCATGCAGGTGCTCGGCAGCGCCGGCCGCCGCTCGGAGGCGCTCGCGCTCTACCGGCAACTGCGGGAGCGCCTCATCGAGGAACTGGGCCTGGAGCCCTGCGAGCAGGTCCAGCAGCTGCATTACGACCTGCTCCGGGCGGGCGGCCTCAGCCTCCGTTGAGGAAGAAATGGGGCGATCGGGACGGCAAGCCGGGCACGGACGGCTCATTGCGGAAATGATGACGTGGATTGCCACAGACAATGCGTTGGTCCCGGTCCCGCAGGGATAGACGCAGGTCAGCGGCGTAACGCTCCAGGTGACCGTTCGATCACGATATTCTGGACCGCACTCTGGAAGATGTTCCCGCTATTACCTGCTCCGGACAATGGAAAGATGTCGCCGTCCGGCACGAGGACGCCAAGCTTCATGACCCAGCCGATGACCATCGGCGGCCGTGCCGTGGTGAGCGCGCACCGGCTGCCGGTGGAGAATCCCGCGCTGGGCACGGAGTTCGCGGATTTCCCCGACTGCGGCCCCGAGGCGCTCGACGCCGCCGTCGCCGCGGCCGCCGGGACCGCCTCCCGGTGGGAGGCCGCGTCCTGGGACGAGCGCCGGGAGCTGCTGGTGCATTGCGGCGAGGCGCTGGCCGACCGGGCCGAGGAGGTCGCCCGGCTGCTCACCCACGAGCAGGGCAAGCCGCTGGAGCGGGCGCGGGACGAGGTCCGGCTGGCCGCCGACTGGTTCCGGATGACCTCGGAGCTCCCGGCCGAACCGGAGTCCGTGGCCGACGAGCCGACGGCCTACCTGCGCGTGGAGCACGTCCCGCACGGCGTCGTCGCCGCCATCGGCCCGAGCAGCTTCCCGATCATCATCGCGGCGACCAAGATCGCCCCCGCCCTGCTCGCCGGCAACACCGTGGTGCTCACGCCGTCCCCGCTGACCCCGCTCTCGACCCTGCTCATGGGCCAGGTCGTCTGCGACGCGCTGCCGCCCGGCGTGCTCAACGTGATCTCCGGTACGGCCGAGCTCGGCGCGCGGCTGGCCGGGCACCCGGGAGTCGCGATGGTCTCGTTCACCGGCTCGCTGGAGGTGGGACGGCAGGTCGCCGCGGCCGCCGCCGGCGACCTGAAGAGGACCGCGCTCGAGCTCGGCGGCAACGACGCCTGCATCCTGCTGCCCGGCGCCGACGTCCCCGCCGTCGCGGAGCGGGTGTTCGAGCGGGCCATGGACAACAGCGGCCAGTTCTGCAGCGCGATCAAGCGGGTCTACGTCTCCCGGGAGCAGCAGCAGGAGCTGGTCGAGGTGCTCACCGAGATCGCCAAGCGGACCAGGGTCGGCCCCGGCCTCAACCCGGGGACCGAGCTCGGCCCGCTCGTCGACGCCGCCGGGCTGGCGCGGGTGGACGGGCTGGTACGCGCGGCCGTCGACGCCGGCGGCCGGGTGATCACCGGCGGCCACCCGCTGAACCGGCCCGGCCACTTCTACCCACCCACCGTCGTCACCGACCTGCCGCCGGGGACCGCGCTGGAGCTGGAGGAGCAGTCCGGACCCGTCCTGCCGGTGATCGCGTACGACCGCGTGGACGAGGCGGTCGAGCGGGCCAACGCCACCGAGTACGGGCTGGGCGGGTCGGTCTGGGGCGAGGAGACCGAGGGCCGCCGGGTCGCCCGGCAGCTGGACGTGTGCACCGCGTGGGTCAACACGCACGGCGCGGTCCGCAGCCACATCCCCGTCGGCGGCTACCGCTCCTCCGGTCTCAGCGCCGAGTACGGCTACTGGGGGATGCTCGAGTACACCCGCCAGCGCGTCCTGAACGTCGCCCGCTGAGCTGACCCGGCCCGCCGTGGACACTCCCGGCCGGGAGTGTCCACACGCGACTCAGCCGGCCCAGGGGGCGATCGGGTACCAGGGGATCAGGTCGAACGAGGCCGGCAGCCGGACGTCCCAGTAGAGCAGGACGAACACGGCCGGCAGGACCAGCGCCACCGTCGTCACGGCCGCGAGCCGGCGCCGGTCGGCGGTGAACCACCGCTGCAGCCGGGCCCCGCCGACCATGCTGAGCACGATGAACAGGATCGCCAGCACGAGCAGGTTGCCCAGCGACTGCAGGCAGAACGCGGCCGCGCCGTAGAGCGGGTTCCCGCTGTCGGCGGCGTGCCGGAACATCTCCCGGAACAGCGGGAACGGCCGGCCGATGAGGAAGCCGCCGATGAGCACGCCCATGACGACCATCGGCGTGTTCGGGTGCCGGGCGGTGAGCCGGGCCAGCGGGTCCGGGACGACCTGGGCCGCGGCGAGGCCGAGCCAGAGCAGCGCCAGCCCGATCAGCCCGAACACGACCATGGATTGCACGAGCGCCGGCGGGATGGAGCCGGGACCGCCCTTGGCGGTGGAGAACTGCGGCATCCCCGTCCCGACCAGGCCGACCAGCGCCCCGTACGAGGCCGACACGACGAGCGTGCCGGTGGCCAGCCAGCCCAGCGGTCGCAGCGCCGCGACCAGCCGGCCCCACCGGCCGGTGGCCCCGCCGATCAGCGGGGCGACGGCGCCGAAGATGGCGACGTTGCAGGCGGTGAACGTGCCGGCCAGGCCGGAGACGAAGGCGAAGACGACACCGGCCACGATCCCGGTGATCGGCGCCGTCCCGTCGTGGCCGAGCAGGGTGCCGGCGACGTTGGCGCCGATCTCCTGGTCGACGAACTCGGCCGACCAGGCGACCGAGAGCAGGAACCCGCCCAGCGCGGCCAACCCCACCAGCCACCAGCGGCGGGCCGGCCTGCGTTCGGCGGTGTCGTCGACGGGAGCGGGGGCCGCCGTCCGGGTCCGGGACGTCTCCGTGGTCATCGTTACTCCTCCGTGCTGGGCGATCGGGGCGCGGTTCAGGGCGCCGTGCTCGCGGGCATGGCCTTCTCCACCGTGCCACCGGGTCCGGCGCTGTCCTTCCTCTGTCATGCGGACCTGCCGTCCCGCCGGGATCGCCTCGGCCGACTGTCCGGAGTGGACGGTGCCAGGCGGCCGGGCGCGAATCCCGCACCCCGAGAGATGCCCGGACCACCCGGATCCGGGATTCTTGCTCCATTTCCCGGAGGCGACCGGTCGCCGCGACTTTTCTGGAGCTCGCATTGACCACCGTGCTTGGCGCACTGAGGCGCCGTGTCCTCACTCCCGACGTGTCCGCCGTACGACTGGACGTGCGCGGCTTCCGCGAGAAGGACCGCGCCTCGCGCGACCTGCTCGAGACGGTGGGCCGCACCCTCCTGCGCGGGCATGCGTGCGCCGCCGAGGCCGGCGGACCGGCCGCGGCCGAGGAGCATCTGGAGATCGTGCCGCCGCAGTTCCGCGGGTTCGCCTACGAGGGCGCCGCGATGGCGTTCGCCGTCCGCGACGGCCTGCCGTTCGGGTCGCGCGACAACATCGCCCAGTTCCTCACCGGGTCCGCCGGCGACCACCTCTCGATGGTGTACGCCGGGATCGGCTGGGCCATGTCGCGCCTCCCCCGCTTCCGCTGGCCCGACGCCACGTCGCTCGACCCGGTGCTGCAGTGGCAGGTCCTCGACGGCTACGGCTTCCACCAGGCCTACTTCAACACCCGCCGGTACGTCGACGAGCAGCACCGGGCCGCGGTGTCCGGCTGGCCGACCGGCGCCGAGGGCTGCTACGCCGACCGCGCGGTCGACCAGGGCATCGGCCGGGCGCTGTGGTTCGTGGCCGGCGCCGACGGCCAGGTGGCCGCCGACCTCGTCGACCGGTTCCCCGCGGACCGGCGGCCCGACCTCTACGGTGGCGTCGCCCTGGCCGCGACCTACGCCGGCGGCGCCTGCGAGCAGGAGCTGGAGCAACTCTGGGACCGGGCCGGCGCGTACCGGTCGGACCTGGCGCCGGGCGGCGCGTTCGGGGCCGAGGCCCGGCTGCGGGCCGGCCTGGTGACGGACCACACCCGGGCCGCGACGGAGGTCTTCTGCGGCGCCAGCCCGGAGGAGGCGGCACAGGTCTGCGCCGACACCCGGCCCGCCGCCGGTGCCGACGGCCAGCCGGCCTACGAGATGTGGCGACAGGCGATCGCCAACCGGTTCGTACTCCTGGGAAGGTGCTAGCGGTCATGGGCTTCACCCGGCGCGTCGTTGTCCACGGCCCGGCTCTCTGCGGCATCGGCGTGCTGGTGCTGGTGGTGGTCCTCCTGCGCGCCCGGGCACCCCGGGCGACGGACCACACGCCAGGAGAAGCGCAGGACACGACGGGAGACGTGGCGCGCCTGGATGAGGCGCAGGCTCGAAGGAAGCGGATGGTGCACCGGCGCCCGCGCCGGGTCATCATCCGAAAGTCCGCGTCCGAGGTGACCGTCATGTGTCAGCACCGTCCGTCCTGCCCGCCCGCCCACGCTCCCGACCGGGACGCCGCCCACGTGGTCGCGGACCATCCCGACCAGGGCTGGAGCCTGCTGTGTAACGGGGTTGTCCTGTTCGACGACCTCGGCGAGATCCTCCCCAACGGCGCCGTGACCGACGAACAGCAGGCCGACCAGCCCGAGCTGCACGTCGCGTCGCCCCATCGGGCAGCCCACCGGGCAGCCTGACACCGCCGATCGAAGCGCGGGTGCCTCGTCCGGTTCCCCCCATTTGGGGCAATCCCGGACCGCAGTCGCCGGTTACTCTCCGACAGAGAGCTGTGCAAGGGAATAGACCCTTTGTCCGGGGGCCGATGATGATCAGTGTGCTGCTGGCCGAGGACATGCACATCGTTCGCGCGGCCCTCGTCGCACTGTTGGGTATGGAGCCGGACATCAAGGTGGTCGCCGGGGTCGCCTCCGGCGACGAGATCGTGCCGACGGCCCTGCGGCTCCGGCCCGACGTCGCCGTGATCGACGTCGACCTTCCCGGGTTGGACGGGCTGTCCGCGGCCGAGCAGCTGCACGAGCTGCTGCCGGACTGCCGGACCGTGATCCTCACCAGCATGGGCCAGCCCGGCATCATGCGCCGGGCCCTGTCGGCCAAGGTCTGCGGCTTCCTGGTCAAGGACGCGCCCGCGACCGAGCTCGCCGACGCGATCCGCAAGGTCGCGGCCGGACTGCGGGTGATCGACAACCAGCTGGCGCTGGACGCCTGGGACACCCGCACGTGCCCGCTGACCACCCGGGAGCTGGAGGCCCTCCGGCTCTGCTCCGAGGGGCACGGCGTCGGCGAGATCGCCACCCGGCTGTGCCTCACCAAGGGCACCGTGCGCAACTACCTCACCTCGGCCGCGGCGAAGCTGAACGCGCGCAACCGGGTCGATGCGATCCGCATCGCCGACGACGCCGGCTGGCTGTAGGACCGGCCCTTCCGCAGCGCCGATGGCGACGCGTGGAGACGTCCGTACCCAGGTCCGGCCTTATCACGTGATTACCGGGAGCGCCTCCCGGGGAGGTATTGAGACGGACATGGTGGCCGCTCAGCAGCGACCCGGCCCCAGGCCAGCCCGTTTCGGAAGGCGTGACGACGCATCATGGAGAGTGCTTGCCCTGACGTCGGCGACCGGCCCGACTGGGCCTCCGGCACCGGCGCCATCCCGGAAGGTTGGCTCTTCGCGCCGCGGCTGGCCCGGGCGCTGGTGGCCGTCGTGTTCGCCGGCCTCGGCACCGTCGCGGTGCTCCGGATCTTCACCGCACCGGACGCCGGACCCCACCAGGCGCTCGCGGTCGGGTACCTGCTGGTCCTGCTGGCGGCCCAGCTGCCGTTCCTGCGCCGGCTGCCGGCGTCGTACCGCAGCCCGCTCGGCGCCACCGCGCTGGTGGCGCAGGGCGCCCTGGCGTACCTGCCGTTCCTGGAGTTCGGCCGGTCCTGGGCGGGCATGCCGGGCTTCCTGGCCGGCAGCTGCCTGCTGGCGCTGCCCCGCGTCGCCGCCTGGACCGCGTTCGTCGCGGTCGTCGCGAGTACGGCCTGCATCCAGGACGTCCTCGCCGGCACCCGGTTCGAGACCGCGTACGGCACGGTCGCCACCGTGATCACCGGCCTGCTCGTGTACGGGCTGGCCCGGCTGGCCGCCCTGGTCGAGGAGCTGCGCGACGCCCGCGCCGAGGTGGCCCGGCTCGCGGTCGCCGGTGAGCGGCTGCGGGTCTCCCGGGACCTGCACGACCTGATCGGCTACAGCATCTCCGCGATAGCGCTGAAGAGCGAGCTCACCGGCCGGCTGATCCGGACCAGCCCGGACCAGGCCTGCGAGGAGAACAACGAGGTCCAGGACATCTCCCGCCGGGCGCTCGCCGACGTACGCGCGGTCGCCCGCGGCTACCGGGAGATGTCCCTGGTCGAAGAGGTGTTCTCGGCCCGGTCGATGCTGCTCGCGGCCGACATCAGGACGCGGGTGGACGTCTCGGGGACCGACATGCTGCCCCAGGACGTCGGGACGGTGCTCGCGATCGTCCTGCGCGAGAGCGTGACCAACGTCCTGCGCCACAGCGAGGCGACGACCTGCGAGATCGCGGTCCGGCGGGTGGGCGGCTGCGTCACGCTCGGGATCACCAACGACGGGGTCACGGACCACCTGGGCGAGGGCCCCGACGGCGGCTCCGGTCTGGACAGCCTGTCCGCCCGGATGGCCACCGTGAACGGGCGGCTCAGCACCGAGACGCTGTCCGGCGACCGCTGGCGGCTGCGCGCGGTGGTCACCCTGGACCGGCAGCGCACGCCCGTCGCGGCCGAGCCCAGCGCCGAACGGGCCTGCTGACGCCCGGCGACTCAGACGAGCTCGCCGTCCTCGGCGACGGGGGCCGCCGGCAGCGATGTGACCAGGCCGCGGGCCGGGGTGCGGACGGCAGGATCGCCGAGCGCAGCGTGGTCTGGCCCGAGCTCGCCGCCGCCTCCAGGGCGAACTCCAGCTGCTCGACCAGACCGCCGGGACCGCGGACGCTCCATTCGTCGGGAGCCGTCCTTCCGGCCCCGTCGCCGTCCAGCGCGAGGGCCGTCCCCCGCGCGAGTGTCAGCCTTGCGCATTGAGGCCGACGGCGCAGGGATTCGACAGAACCGGCTACGCCGGGGCGAGGGCGATCGTCACCGAGGCGGCGCGGGAGGGGGCGTCGGTGGTGGCGGTGAGACCGCCCGCGGTCCCGGCCGGGACGGCGCCGCCGCTGTCGGCGAGCAGCGAGGTGATCCGGCCGCCGCCGGTGCCGAGGGGTTCGGCGCGGACGGTGACGCCGGCGGGAGCCGTCCAGGCCGTCGTCGTGGCCGACTTGTCGGCCCAGTAGGAGACGACCCAACCGCCCGCCGGCACGGTGACCACCGGCGTCGGGTGACCGAGCGTGTTGGCCGTATCCGAGCGGGTGGCGACGACCGGGTTCGCGGCCGTACCGCCGTACGCGGCGAGCTGCAGGGCGACCTTGGTCGTCGCGCTGAGGCCGAGCGCCACCCGGCTCCCCGCGTCGCCAGGAGCCGCGGCCTTCTTCCACACCAGGGTCCGCGCGGAGGCGGTGACGAAGTTCGCGACCTGGGTCCAGCCGGCGGGCGCGGTGACCGTGGTCGTGGTGATGTTGAGCGTCGCGTACAGCAGCAGCCCGTCGCCGGCCTGCACCGCGGCCGGCACGGTGACGCCGGGGGCCGTCCCGTTGACGACGGTGGACGCCTCACCGCGGAAGGCGATGGCGCCGGCGACCGAGCCGGCCACCACCGGATGCGTGACCGCGCCGGTGGCGCCGGCGGAGTCGGTGACCGTCAGCGTGACCTGGTACGTCCCGGCGGCCCCGTACGCGTGCGCCGGCCGGACCCCCGATCCGGTGGACCCGTCCCCGAAATCCCAGTGGTACGAGGCGATCGCGCCCTCGGCGTCGGACGAGCCGCTGCCGTCGAGGGTGCAGGACAGCCCGGCGCAGGAGGAGGTGAAGCGCGCGGTCGGCGGCGTGTTCGCGGGCGGCTGCTGGTTCAGCCCGACCACCCGCTCCAGCGGGACGAACTTGAAGTTCTGGTTCCCGGAGACGCCCGGCACGGAGTTGTTGTTGTCCTGGCAGACGAACATGCCGTTCGGGAACGCCGGTCCCATGTTCTGGGCGACCGCGTCGATGCCGTCGGTGCGGCCGCAGCCGTCGACGGTGGCGCCGTTGACGACCCGGAACGTCCGGACGAACGCGTTGGCGCCCTGCCGTTCGTACACCGCGTAGAAGTTGGCCGTGTTCGACGCGGCCTGGGACGAGGCCATCAGGTAGCCGGTGCCGTTCGGCTGGTAGACGATCGTGAGGCCCTCGATGTCCGGCACCAGCCGGCCGCCGCTGGTGGTCACCGAGTCGACCAGCACGCGGTCGGCCGGGGTCGTCCCGGCGGTGGGCTCGGCGCCGTACTTCCAGATGCCGACGCCTTCCTCACTGACGTAGAGGTCGCCGAGGCCGTCGTCGGCGACGCAGCCCTCGACCTCGGTGCCGACGTCCCAGGACCGCACCAGCCGGCCGTCGATCAGGCCGTCGCCGTCGGTGTCCCCGAGCTCGAACTGGGCGATCCGGCCGTCCCGCGCGTCCACGAACGCCGAGAGCCGGCCGGTGGACGGGCTGTGGTAGAGGCAGAAACCCTCACCGCTGAACGGCGCCTTGATGCTGCCGGTCGGGTCGTCGGTGATGTTGCTGAGCGTCCGGGTGGCCGGGTCGATGCGGTAGAACCGCAGCCCCAGCCGGTAGACGCCGACGACGTCCACGGTGCCGGCGCCGGTCGGGACCGCATGCCGGACGTCGACGTTGCCGAAGAACCCCTCGGTGATGCGCTGGATCCGGGTGCCGGCGAGGTCGTACACCTCCAGCGAGCCACCCTTGTCGTTGCCGATCACGGCCGAGCGGGCCGGGTCGGCCGCATTGACCCAGATCGCCGGGTCGTCGGCCGCGTCGCCGGTGCTGAGGACCGGGGCGGTCTCCACCGTCGCGGTCGCGTTCCCGGTCGGCTGGACCACCGCCGCGCCGGCCGGAGCCGCGGGCATCGCCGCCATCGCGACCGCCAGCAACACACCCACGCCACCCGCGACCCATGTCTTACGCACCACCGAGACCGCCCCCCAGACCCGCCCACCGACCATCCGGAGCGTAGCGACCAACCGGAACCACCACAGGCGAATGCGCTCAGCCGGTGCGGGTCTCACCTACCGCGGCGGACCGGGGAGCGTGCCGTCCGAGCAGAGGACGATGTTCTCGCCCATGGCAGCAGGGTCCTCTACAGGCGCTGCTCCCGGCTCAGGTACGCCTGGATGACCACGACCACCACGAGGAACCCGCCGCTCACCACGGACTGGTACGACGACCCGAGGGTCCCGATCTGGTTGATCACGTTCTGGATCACCCGCAGCAGCAGGACGCCGCAGAGCGTGCCGCCGATCGTGCCGGCGCCGCCGGTGAGCAGCGTGCCGCCGATGACGACCGCGGCGATCGCGTCGAGCTCCAGGCCGACGCCGACGATCGTCACCCCGGACCCCGAGTACGCCGCCGCCAGCGCCCCGGCCAGCCCGGCCAGCAGCCCGCTGGCCAGGTAGAGCAGCATCGTCCGGCGCGCGACCGGCAACCCCATCAGCAGCGCCGCGTCCCGGCTGCCGCCGATGGCCAGCACCGAGCGCCCGGTCCGGGTCCGCTGCAGCACGAGCGCGCCGAGCGCGAACAGCCCGACCGCGATCCAGACCGGCCAGCCGAGCCCGAGGAACGAGCCCTGCGCGGCCCGCACGAGCAGCGAGTCGCTGGGGATGATCCGGGTGATGGAGCCCTCGTCGGTGATCACCAGCAGCAGCCCGCGCGCGCCGAGCAGCGTGGCCAGCGTGACGATGAACGGCGCCAACCGTCCATATGCGACCAGCACGCCGTTGAGCAACCCGATCGCCCCGCACACCAGCAGGGGCAGCAGCAGCGCGGCCAGGCTCCCCCACCGGATCCCGTACGCCGCCAGCACACCGCCGAGCGCGAACACCGACCCCACCGACAGGTCGATGCCGCCACTGAGGATCACGAACGTCATGCCCAGCGCGACGATCGCCAGGAACGAGCTCTGGATCGCGATGTTCTGCGCGTTGCCCGTGGTGGCGAAGGAGTCGAAGGCGAACGAGGACACGATCACCATGAGCAGCAGCACGATGTAGGCGCCGCTGCGCTGGACGACGGCCGCGATCCGCTCCCGGCGGCCGGTGCCGGCCGCCGCGTCCTGCGCCGGCACCGTGGAGACCAGGCTCATGCCGCACCCGCCCGTCGCTCGCGCTGCGCGTACACGGCCAGGACGATGATCGCGGCCTGGACGAGCTGGGCGATCGAGTCCGGCAGGTCGTTCTTGATCAGCGTGGCCCGGATCAGCTGGATGAGCAGCGCCCCCATCACCGTGCCGAGGATGCGGACCCGGCCGCCGGACAGCGAGGTGCCGCCGACGACGACCGCGGTGATCGCGCTCAGCTCGTAGAGGTTGCCGATCGAGGACGGGTCGCTCGCGGTCAGCCGGGCCGTCGCGACGATGCCGGCCACCGCGGCCAGCAGTCCACTGAGGACGTACGTGACGATGAGGACCCGCCGCACCGGCAGCCCGGCCAGCGCGCTGGCCGACCGGTTGTCCCCCACCGCCACCAGCCGCCGCCCGAACGTCGTGTAGCGGACCAGCAGCCCGACCGCGATCGAGAGCACGGCCGCCAGCCAGACCACGTACGGGATCCCGGCCGCGTCGCCGGAGCCGAAGGAGAGCAGCGCGTCGTTGCGGATGTCCTTGATCTGCCCGTCCACGAGCACGATCGCCAGGCCGCGGCCGCCCACCAGCAGCGCCAGCGTGGCCACGATCGGCTGGATCCGCACCACCGCGACCAGCACGCCGTTGAGCAGCCCGGCCACCGCGCCGGCCAGCAACGCGGTGACGACGCCGGCGACCAGGCCGTAGCCGAGGTAGAGCGGCAGCAGCGCGGCCGCGATCGCCATCACCGAGCCGACCGAGAGGTCCACGCCCTCGGTGCCGATCACCATCGCCATCCCGAGCGCGACGATGACCACCGGCGCGACCTGGACCAGCTGGGTGGTGACGTTGGAGACGGTGGCGAAGTTGGCGGTGAACGCGAGGTTGTAGACCAGCAGCAGGACGACCGCGGCGTACACGCCGTTGTCGCGCAGCCAGCGCCGGGCCGTGGCCGTGTCGACGGTCCGCCGCGCCACCGCCTCAGCCATCGGACTCCTCCGCCGCCAGCGCGTCCAGCAACGCCTCCTCGGTCACCTGGTCCCCGCGCAGCGTGGCCACCGCGCGCCCGTCCCGCAGCACCACCACGCTGTCGGACCCCTCCACCACCTCGTCGAACTCGGACGAGATCAGCACCACCCCGAGCCCCTCCGCGGCCAGCTCGTCGATCAGCCCCTGCACCTCGGCCTTGGCCCCGATGTCGATGCCGCGGGTCGGCTCGTCCAGCAGCAGCAGCTTGGGGTTGCGGGCCAGCAGCCGGGCCAGCAGCACCTTCTGCTGGTTGCCGCCGGAGAGCTCGCCGACCTTCTGGTCCGGGCTGGAGGCCTTGATCCGCAGCCGGGAGACGAACCGGTCCACGATCGCGTCCTGCTTGCGGCGGGAGACGATGCCGGCCCGGGACAGCGCCGGCAGCGCCGCGAGCGCGATGTTGTCCCGTACGGACAACCCGGGCACGATGCCGTCGGCCTTGCGGTCCTCCGGCAGCATCACCACCCCGGCGGCGATCGCGGCCGGGACCGAGCCGGTGCGGATCCGCCGTCCGGCCACCGTGACCGTGCCGCCGTCGAGCGGCATCGCGCCGGCGATGGCCCGGGCGGTCTCGCTCCGGCCGGCGCCGAGCAGGCCGCCGAGACCGACGATCTCCCCCGGCCGTACGGTCAGTGAGACGCCGTCGAGGACGTGCCGGCGGGTCAGCCCGACCGCCTCCAGCACCGGGGCCTCGCCGGTCGCGACCGAGGACTCGCCCTCGAACCGGGTGGTGCCCTCCCGCCGGACCTCGTCCAGGTCGCGGCCGAGCATCGCGGCGACCAGCCGCAACCGGGGCAGGTCGGCCAGCAGTCCACTGTGGACGACCCGGCCGTCGCGCAGCACGGTGACCCGGTCGCAGATCCGGTACAGCTCGTCCAGCCGGTGACTGACGTAGAGCACGGCCACGCCCTGGGACTTCAGCCGCGCCACCACCTCGAACAGGGTGGCCACCTCGGCGGCCTCCAGCGAGGAGGTCGGCTCGTCCATGACGACGGCCCTGGCGTCGACCGCGACCGCGCGGGCGACGGCGACCATCTGCTGGGTACCCAGGCCGAGCGTCCGCAGTGGACGGCTGACCTCCGCGTCCACCCCGAGCGAGCCGAGCAGCTGGGCCGCGGCCGCGGTCATGGCCCGGTGGTCGACCAGCCCGAACCGGTTGCGCGGCTCCCGGCCGAGGAAGATGTTGGCCGCCACCGACAGCAGCGGGACCAGGTTGACCTCCTGGTAGATCGTGCTGATCCCGGCGGCCTGGGCGTCCAGCGGCCGGCCGAAGCGGACCGGCTCGCCCCGGTACACCAGCTCCCCGTCGTCGGGCTGGTAGACCCCGGTGAGCAGCTTGATCAACGTCGACTTGCCGGCGCCGTTCTCCCCGACCAGCGCGTGCACCTCGCCGGCGCGCAGCTGGATGTCCACACCGGACAGTGCGACGACCCCGGGGAACCGCTTGCCGACGGCGCGCGCCTCGAGCACGGGGTTGCCCTCGGTCACGGGGCGTCCTCCTCGGGGTCGGGCTCAGGGCCGGACCGACGTGCGGTCCGGCCCTGAGGGGGCGTGTACGGCCTAGTACGCGTTGGCGACCTCGGACGAGGCGTTGTCCTTCGTGTAGAGCTTGTCGGAGATGATCACGTTCTCCGGGATCGAGGTCCCGTTGTAGAAGTCGGTGAGCGTCTTGAACGCCAGCGGGCCGAACCGCGGGTTGGACTCGACGACCGCGGCCATCTCACCGTCGACGATCTTCTGCACCGCGTTGCGGGTGCCGTCCACCGAGACGACCTGGACGTCCTTGCCGGGGGTCTTGCCCGCGCTCTTCAGCGCCACCAGCGCGCCCAGCGCCATCTCGTCGTTCTCCGCGTACACCCCGGTGATGCCGGGCTGGGCGGCGATGATCTGCTCCATCACCGTCTGGCCCTTGTCCCGGGCGAAGTCGCCGGTCTGCTGGGCGACCACCGTGATGCCGGGCGAGCTGGCCTTGAGCTCGTCGACGAAGCCCTTGGTCCGGTCGGTGGTGACGTTGTTGCCGGAGGAGCCGAGCAGGATCGCGACCTTGCCCTTGCCGCCCATCGCCGTCGACATCTGCTGGGCCGCCTTCTTGCCCTGCTCGACGAAGTTGGAGCCGAGGAACGCCACGTACGTGTCGCAGGCGGTCGCGTTGATCTTCCGGTCGATCGTCAGCACCGGGATCTTCTTGGCCTTGGCCGCGTTGAGCGCCGGCTCCAGCCCGTCGGAGTTCAGCGGCGCCACGATCAGCGCCTGCGCACCCTGGTTGATCATGTCTTGGATGTCGGAGATCTGCTTGCTCAGCTGGGAGTTCGCGTTGGTGGTGAGCAGCTTCTTCACGCCGAGCTTCGAGGCCTCGTCCTTGATGGACTGCGTCTCGGCGATCCGGAACGGGTTCGCCTCCTTCTCCGACTGGGAGAAGCCGACGGTGGCCTGGGTCAGGTCCAGCTTGGTCGCCCCGTACGTCTGCAGGGTGCAACCGGGGCCGGCCGACGCGCTGGGCGTCTCGACCACCTGGGCGCCGCCGCTGCTCGAACCGCTGCCGCTGCTGGCGGTGGAGTCCTCGGACTTGGCGCAGGCGGTCAGCGCGAGCGGGAGGCAGACCAGGGCTGCCGTCAGGTACCGGGCGCGGCGAACGGTCATGCGGCCACTCCTCGTCGCCAGTGGGCCGCAGGACGACCCGGAACTCGGGATGCGCACCCGGCAACGCGTGACGACCTACTCGGCACGCCCATGTGACCGCTCTCACGCTCCCGCTTGGGCATGATTCAGTCACATCCGAAACAGAGCTGTCAATAACGGATCTCCGACAGTCCGATCCCGACCGAAAGCTGTCAACTACGGGCCGAGCTCGGCTCCTCGGCGGCCTGCGTCGAGGCGACGTGCACCTGGATGCCGGCCGAGCCCAGCTCGGCCAGCTGCGCCGGATCGGCCCGGTCGTCGGTGACCAGGTGCACGATGTCGGCCGGCGGGACGGTCTGCATGGTCGCGTCCACGCCGATCTTCGTGTGGTCGGCGAGCACGACGATCTCCCGGCCGGCCGCGGCCAGGGCCCGGTCCACCCCGGCCACCGCGACGTTCGGGGTGGACAGTCCCCGGGCGGCGGTCAGGCCGTTGCCGGAGATGAACGCACGGGTGCCGCGGACCGAGGACAGCGCCTGCTCGGTCATGCTGCCGACCAGCGCGTGGATCGAGCCGCGCAGCGAGCCGCCGGTCATCACGACCTCGACGCCCCGGGCGCGGGCCAGCGCCTGCGCGACCATGAGCGAGTTCGTCACCACGGTCAGCTCGGCGAACGTGGTCAGGCGCCGCGCGAACGCCTGGGTGGTGGTGCCGGCCCCGATCACCAGCGCGTCGCCGTCGCTGACCAGGGACAGCGCGAGCTCCGCGATCGCGGCCTTCTCCGCCGCCGCGACCTGCGCCTTCTCCGAGTACGACGGCTCGTGGGCGAGGCCGCCGGGCAGCACCGCGCCGCCGTGCCGGCGGTCGAGCAGGCCCTCGGACTCCAGCGCGCGCAGGTCCCGGCGCACCGTCACTTCCGAGGTCTGCAGTTGCCGGGCGAGCTCGCGCAACGAGATCGCCCCGCTGGACCGGACCAGGTCGAGGATGCGTTGCCGCCGCTCCGCCGCGAACACGGGCACCACAGTAGCGGCGGCGAGGCACTTTTTGATCGGTTCCGACCGAATGCCCCGGCGCCCGGCTCCCCGACGCTCGGCCCGGAAGCCTGTGCCGGTGGGAGATCCGGCCGGCGACGCGGATCGAGACCGTGTTCGGTTCTGATCGGGCTGTTGACAATTGCTGGCGCCGGGCGGACGGTATCGATCACAGAGTGCTCAGAACGGACCGTCTGTCCCGAGGTGTCCGCTCGCTGCCCGAGCGCCTCCGAGTCGACGCCGACCCGAAAGAGGTGATCCCGGTGCCTCCACGCCACCCGTCCGGCCGCCGGAGTCCGCTCCTGCCGTTCCTCGCCGTGCTCGCGCTGGCCCTGCTCGGCCTGGTCGGCGTCGCCGGCCCGGCCCAGGCGGCCACCCTGCCGTGCGACATCTACGGCTCGGCCGGGACGCCGTGCGTGGCCGCGCACAGCACCGTCCGGGCGCTGTTCGGCACGTACAGCGGCCGGCTCTACCAGGTCCGCCGGGCCTCCGACGGCGGCCTGACCGACATCGGCACGCTCGCCCCGGGCGGGTACGCCAACGCGCCCGCGCAGGACGCCTTCTGCGCCAACACCAACTGCATCATCACGGTCATCTACGACCAGTCGGCGCGGCACAACGACCTGACGATCGAGGGTCCGGGCGGCGCCGGCGGGCAGGACGTCGGCGCGAACGCGGCCGCGCTGCCGATCGTCGCCGGCGGCCACCGGGTCTACGGCGTCTACGTCAACGGCACCACCGGCTACCGCGACAACACCACGAACGGCGTCGCGACCAACGGCGCCCCCGAGGGTATGTACATGGTCGCCAGCGGCACCCACGTCAACGCCGGCTGCTGCTTCGACTACGGCAACGCGGAGACCAACACCCAGGACACCGGCAACGGCCACATGGACGCGGTCAACCTCGGCACCGAATGCTTCTTCCCGCCCTGCACCGGCGGGGGTCCCTGGGTCGAGGCCGATCTGGAGAACGGCCTCTTCTCCGGCGCCAACGGGTCCGACACCGCCAACCTCGGCAACGGCAGCCCGTTCGTCACAGCCCTGCTGAAGAGCAACCCGACGTCGTACGCGATCAAGGGCGGCAACTCCCAGACCGGCGGGCTGTCGACCTGGTGGAACGGCGCCCTGCCCAACCGCGGCGGCTACATCCCGTTGAAGCAGGAGGGCGCGATCGTCCTCGGCACCGGCGGCGACAACAGCAACCGATCGATCGGCTCGTTCTTCGAGGGCGTGCTGACCGCGGGGTTCCCGTCCGACGCGGCCGACACCGCCGTGCAGGCCAACGTCGTCGCAGCCGGGTACGGCGGCAACAGCGCCGGCAACAACGGCGCCACGATCGCGGGTCCGGGCGGCAAGTGCGTGGACGTCGCCGCCGACGACAGCGGGATCGACCTGGCCCCCGTCCAGCTCTGGGACTGCCAGTCCTTCGCCGCGGACCAGCACTGGATCCACAGCTCCGACCGCTCCCTGATGACGCTGGGCCGGTGCCTGGACATCAACGGCAACGGCACCGCCAACGGGACCCAGGTCGAGCTGTTCGACTGCAACGGCATCGGCGGCCAGAAATGGGTCCAGCAGGCCGACGGGTCACTGCGCAACCCGCAGTCCGGCCGCTGCCTG
>DASYKU010000146.1 GCA_035995165.1 Mycobacteriales bacterium | reverse complement strand
TCGCCCGCCGCCTGGACATCACCGAACGGACCGTGAAAGCCCACCTGACCAAGGCGTTCGGCCGGATCGGCGTCACCGACCGGGTGCACGCGATGATCTGGGTCAAGCAACACCTCCCGCCGGAATGAACGGGCCGGGAGCCCGCACGACGCCCTCAGCATGCCGCCGTCGACCGCGCGGCGAGCCGGCTGCGGCCGGATGCCGCCCTGGCCGGAACCGCGCAGCGTGCCGACCGCGAGCGTGGCCGGCCCGGCAGCGGTGCGGCGATCGTGCCTCCACGGATCAGGTGACGGGTTGTCCGGCGATCCAGACGGTCGGGATGGGGTCATCAGGGCGGTACAGAGCCAGGTCGGCACGGCAACCGGACCGCAGTGGAGGTCCCTCGTAGGCGGAGCGGGCGGCCCTCGGGGTGAGGCGTTCAGCCGGTCCGAGCACAGCTCCGGCCTTGGTGCGGCGTTCTGTGGCGGCGGCCAGCACGGCCGCCGGGTCGATCGGGCCGTAGGGGGCATCGCTGGACAAGCGGACGTCCACGCCGGCGCCGACCAGGCTCGCTGCCCGGTAGAGGTCCACGTGCTCGGCTGGCGGGACCTCACGCCGGTAGTCGTCGCCGCGGTCGGCGATGAAGCCGGGCTGGGTGACCACCCGCAGGCCGCGGCGGGCCAGCTCCGGGACCGTTTCGGCCGGCACCACCGCGGCGTGCTCGATTCGGTCGCCGGGGTACGGCGGCCCCGCCTCGGCCAGCGCGGCGAGCAGGAGCAGCAGTGCCTCGCGGGTCACGCAATGGACGGCGATCGCGCGTCCGGCCGACCGGGCGGCGCGGATCGTGTCGACCAGGTCAGGGAACGTGGGCAGCCCGGAGTCGGCCAGCACGATCTTGTACGGACCGGTCCGCAGCGGAGCCGGCGCCCGCCGGCCGAGCGGCACGCCGAGCAGCGTGACCCGTTGCGGCAGCACCAGGAAGTCGCCGTACCGGGCCGGGTCGAGGTCGGGGGTGGCGTCGGTGACGGAGGTGACGCCGAGACGGGCGAGGGCACGGCCGCTCGCGCGCAGATCGGGCGCAGTGGTCGGCAGTCGCCCGCGCAGCCAGGCGTCCGCGCGCCAGAGCCGGCCCGTCGGTACGCCGTCGTCGTCGCGTTCGATGCCCGCGTGGTCCGCCGTGGCCAGCCCCAGAGCTGCTGCTCCGCGGCTGTTGACAATCCACAGCGCTCCGCTGCGATGCTGGATTCGGACGGGACGGGCGGCGTGGATGCGGTCCAGCCCGGCTGCGTCCAGGACGCCGGCGACGGACTCGGCGTAGCCCGTGCCCCGGACCCAGCCGCCGGGCCCGGGGGCTGCGGCCAACGCGGCTGCGAGCCCGGCGCGGTCGTGCGGCGGCCCACAGTCGACCGAGTCGCCTGCCGCGGCCAGCGCGTGCAGGTGCAGGTGTTCATCGACGAAGCCGGGCGCCAGCATCCCTCCGCGACCGGTGACGGTCTCTTCGCCGGCCTCCCGGTCGAGCCGGCCGATCTCGGATACGCGCCCGGCCTCCACCCTCACATCGGTCCGTGTGCCGTCGAGCAGCACGTCCTGCAGCAGCACCGGGGTCACAGCTCCCGGAGCACGGCGTCGGTGTCGGCGCCGGTCTCTGGGGCCGGGCCGGGCGGGGTCCGGGTCCGCGGGGGCGCTGCCCGGGTCGCGACCGTCGATGCCGTGCCGTCCAGGGTTCCGGCGACGACGGCGGCCATCGCCACGTCCAGCAGCGTGCCGGGTGGGCTGGTGAGCGCCTGGGCGGCGGCGGCCAGTCCGGTCAGCGGGTCGGCGAGGGCGTCGCCGCAGAACACCGGCCCGCTGCCGTCGTCCGCGACCAGCCCGGCCCCGGCGGCCACGTCGTCGCCGAAGCCGACCCGCGGCGAGGCCCGGCCGGCCGCGGTGATCGAAACCCAGGTCGCCGTGGTCATCGCCGGTCCGAGGCCCCAGCCGGCGAGCGCGCGCGGCCGGGACGCCTCGATGACGACGTCCGCCCCGGAGACGAGCGCGGCGAGCGCAGCCCGGTCCCGCGGCGTACGAGGATCGAGGACGACCGACCGGTGCCCGGCGTGCAGCAGCCGGTAGAAGCCGGGGTGGCCGGCCCGGGCGCCGTCCGGGCGGTCCGGTGTCTCCACCTTGATCACGTCCGCGCCCCCGAGACCGAGCAGGTGGGCGCAGAGCGGGCCGGCCCAGAGCGCGCTGAAGTCGACCACCCGCAGCCCCGCCGCCGGCCGGACGGTCCCGGCAGGCACCGGGTGGTCGCCGGCGCCGGGGGAGACCGGGTTCGCGGGCAGGCCGAGCAGCGCCGCCCGCTCGGCCAGCTCGGTCCCGGGCCGCTCCCGCAGCCACGCGGCGACCGGTTCCCACACGTCCCCGTCGAGGTCCGCGCCGATGAGCGCGGCCAGCAGCTGCCGGTCGTCCGGGCGGGCGTACGAGACCGCGGCCCACCCGTCCGCCGTGGGCAGCAGCCGGCAGGCGCCGCCGACCGACACCACGCCGCGGCGGACCCCGCCGGTGAACGCGGCCCGCTCGGCCAGCAGCGCCGCGCCGTCCACGTCGATGCCGGCCGCCCGGGCCAGCACCGCGGCCAGCTCCCGGGCGACCGAGGCCGCCCGCCCCGGCGGCACCAGCGGCGGACCGTCCGGCCGCCCGGTCAGCGCGACGACGCCGCTCTCCAGCCAGTCCGCGAACCGACCGCGGGGTAGGAGCGGCCGGCCGGACAGTGACACGCCGTGACGATAGGCGCTAGCCGTAGAGCCCGCCGCCGTCGATGCGCATGACCGTGCCCGTCACGAACGAGGCCGCGGGGGAGGAGAGGTAGATGATCGCGTGGGCGATCTCGGAGACGTGCGCCGGCCGGCGCAGGCCGCTCGCACGGCCGTAGTCGGCGCCCTTGAGCCGGACCGCCTCCTGTGCGTTGACCGTGCCCGCGACGGTCCCGAGCGCGAGCACGTTGACCCGGACCCCCTGCTCGCCGACCTCCCGCGCCAGTCCTTTCGCCAGTCCCTGCAGGCCCGACTTCGCCACCCCGTACGGGACGTGCCCGAGGGAGCCGCCGCGCTCGCCGGCGGTCGAGCCGATCGCGACCAGGCTGCGATCCCGGCCGTCGGCGGCGAGGTGGTCGAGGACCGCGCGGAAGAGGTAGAAGGGGCCGTTGAGGTTCACGCCGATCTCGTCCAGCCAGGTGCCGGTGTCGAGCTCGGTGAACCGCCGGGTCGTGTAGCGGGCGGCGTTCGCGACGGCGATGTCGACGTGACCCTCGCGCGCGGCCACCTCGTCGACCGCGCGGCGGATCTGCGTCTCGTCGCCGGCGTCGGCGTGCAGCGTGGTGACGCCGGCCGGGAGGTCGGCGGGTCCGTCGCCGCGGCTGAACGCGTAGACCCGGGCGCCCACCGCGGCCAGGGCCCGGACGGCCTCCGCGCCGACGCCGCCGGACGTGCCGGTGACGACGGCGACGCGGCCGGCCAGACAGGTCGGCGACCACACCTGCTCGTACGGGGCGATCGGCCGCGGGCTCGCGGTGGGCCGGGTCTGCGGGCTGGCTGTCATGGGCTCCTCCAGGGGTCAGAAGACGGCGACCGGGTTCACCAGGCAGCCGGTGGCACCGACGATGTCGAGCGGGTTCATCGTGAGCAGGAAGTCCCACCGGCCCTCCTCCTGGCAGGCCCGGGCGAGCGGCTCGAGGAGGGCGGCGTCGACGACGGCCATGCCGTACGCGAAGACCGCGGCGTGGACGGGGAACGGCAGCCCGTGCTCGTTGGGCCGGACGTCACCCATGTCCCAGAGCAGCGCGGCGCAGTCGGTGTCGTGGAAGTACCGCAGGCAGCTGGACTCCAGGCCGGGTCGTACGGACGGGTCGGCCGACCAGACGCCCACCTGCCGCTCGTACTCCTCGCGTCCACTGTGGATCAGCAGGGCGTCCCCGGGCTCGACCCGGACGCCCTGGGCAGCGGCCGCGGCGGTCAGCTCGGCCCCGTGCACGGGCCGGTCCTGGGTGACGTACGGCTCGCCGCGCAGGCGGGGCAGGTCGAGCAGCACGCCGCGGGTCAGCAGGCCGTCCCGCCACGCGCCGAGCGTGCCGTGGCGGACGCCGGTGGCGTCTATCTCGGCCGCGGGGTCGCGACCGTTCCACATCCCGTCGGCACCCCAGACGTGGCAGAGCGCATCGAGGTGGGTCGCGCCCGGGCCGTGGCAGTGCAGCGCGAGCTCGTCGACGCAACCGCCGCCACCCCCGCGCTCGAACGTGCTCACCGCAAGGGTGTCCCGGCCGCCGGCCGGGTCGAACGGGCGGGCCAGCGAGACGGCCCGGCCGGAGCGGACCAGCGCGGCGGCCGCGGCCCGCTTCGCCGGGGTGATCAGGTTGGCCGCGCCGCGCTCGTCGGAGGGCCCCCAGCGGCCCCAGCGGCGGGACTCACGGAGGTAGGCCTCAGCCTCGGCCGTACCGGAGAAAGAGCTGGTCACACGGGGTCTCCAACCATGACGAGCGCTTCACGACCGTGTTACGAATGGGGTTGACCACTCGAAATATATACAGTATCAATACCGCAATGGAAGGAGGCCAATGTCCATGACCCGACAGAGCCCGGTCCTCCTCGGCGCGGGCTGGTCCGCCCAGAGCCGTGCCTCGGGCGTCACTCCGCTGACGCTCGCGATGGATGCCGCGTACGCGGCCGTCGCCGATGCCGGCCTGCAGATGCACGAGATCGACGCGGTGCTCTGTTTCGGCCGCCGGGACGGCCCGGGGCCGCTGCTGATGGCCTCCGCCCTCGGGCTTCCGACCGTGCGGTTCTTCCTCGAGTACGACGGCGGCGGCTACGCCTCCAACACCGTCGTCATGGTCGGAGCCCAGGCGATCGAGTCCGGCACGGCGAAGAACGTGCTCGTCTACCGGGCCATGAACGGCCGGACCGGATCGCACCGCTTCGGCGGCGAGCAGGCCCAGCCCATCGACGTCCAGGGCGCCGGCGGCCAGTTCATCGACCCGGTCGGGGCGCGCGCGCCGGTCATCGGGTTCGCGCTGCAGGCACAGGCGCACATGCAGCGGTTCGGGACGACCTCCGAGCAGCTGGCCGCGGTCGCCGTCACAATGCGCGAGCACGCCGCCCGCAACGAGCGGGCCGTGATGCGCAAGTCGCTGACCGTCGCCGAACACCAGGCCTCGCGGATGATCGCGTCGCCGTTCCACCTCTTCGACTGCGCCATCGAGACGGACGGGGCCTGCGCGGTGGTGATGTCCACAGTGGACGTCGCCCGCGGTGTCGGCAAGCCGCTGGTCTCCATCCGGGCGAGCGCCGTCGGCGCCGGCTCCTTCCCGGTCGGCGGCAGCGGCTGGGAGGACGAGTCCCGCCTCTACAGCTACTACCTCGCCCCGGAGCTGTACGAGCGAGCCGGCATCACCCCGGCCGACATCGACGTGGCCGAAATCTACGACTGCTTCACGTTCTCGCTGATGGCCCAGGTCGAGGACTACGGCTTCTGCAAACGCGGCGAGGGCGGCCCCTTCGCGGCGGCCGGCTCGCTGCGGCTGGGGGCCGAGATCCCGACGAACACCCATGGCGGGCTGCTGTCCGAGGCCTACCTGCAAGGGCTGGGGCATGTCTGTGAGGCGGTCAGCCAGTTGCAGGGCACGGCCGGGGACCGCCAGGTCGAGGGGGCGCATCTCGCCCTCGTCACCGGGCAGGGCGGCCACATGGGCGGCGCAATGATCCTGGAGCGAACATGACCGGCGCGGCGCGGACGGAGATCCCGATCCGGCCGATGAGGCCGGTCGACGCCGACACCGCGCCGTTCTGGGACCTCGTGGACCAGGGCGTGCTGGCGTTCCAGCGGTGCGCGGCCTGCCGGCGGCTGCGCTTCTACCCGCAGGCCCGCTGCCCGCACTGCGGCAGTCCCGAGCACAGCTGGGATCCGGTCTCCGGCGCCGGACGGGTCCGGACCTGGTCGGTGCAGTACAACGCCGGTGACCCCTGGTTCAGGGAACATCTGCCCTACGTCATCGCGGTCGTCGAGCTCGAGGATGACTCACGGCTGCGGATGCTGGCCAACATCGTCGGCTGCGACCCGGCGACCGTCCACTTCGACCAGCGGGTCACGGTCGTGTTCGAGCCGGTCGACGAGGACCGCCGCATGTACGCGTTCAAGCCCACCTAAACCGACACCGCACCAGTTCCCTCCCAGCAGTTCCCATTCCCACGGGTTTCTTTTCGTGCGCTCACGAGAGGGTCGTCACCGGTATGGATCTGGGTTTCACCGCCGAGCAGGAAGCCTTCCGGGGCCGCGTGTCCGCCTTCCTCCGGGCGTCGCTGCCGGCCGAGTTCGGGCTCGGCTCCGACGAGGGCCGGGACGACGAGGAGTACTTCGCCGCGGCCCGCCGGTTCATGGAACAGCTGTCGGAGAAGGGCTGGCTGGTCTTCGGCTGGCCGGTCGAGTACGGCGGCGGCGGTGCCAGCGCCGTCGAGCAGGCCATCCTGGCCGAGGAACTCGGCTACTACGGGGTGCCGCCGGCCGACACGACAGGTCGGACGATCGCCGGACCCGCGATCATGCGCTTCGGCACCGAGGAGCAGAAGCAGCGCTACCTGCTGCCGATCGCCCGCGGCGAGGTCGTCTGGTGTCAGGGATTCAGCGAGCCCAACGCCGGCTCCGACCTCGCCTCGGTCCGTACGAGCGCGCTGCGCGACGGCGACGAGTACGTCATCAACGGCCAGAAGGTCTTCACCAGCCGGGCCGCCTGGGCCGACTACATCTACCTGCTGGCCCGTACCGATCCGAACGCCCCGCGCAAGCACCAGGGGCTGAGCATGTTCCTGATCCCGATGTCGACGCCCGGGATCACGGTCCGGCCGCTGCACAACTTCACCCACACGTACCCGCAGAACGAGGTGTTCTTCGACGACGTCCGGGTCCCGGCCGACAGCATCGTCGGCGCCGAAGGGGAGGGCTGGACGCTGGCGACGGCGACGCTCTCGTTCGAGCGGGTGAACCTCTCCGACATCGGCCGGGCGCGACGGCTGTTCGAGGAGTTCCTCGACCTCTGCCGGCAGCTCGGCAAGGACGGCTCCGGTCCGCTGGACTCCGAGCTGGTCCGCAGCCGGATCGCCCAGTGCGCGGTCGAGTTCGAGAGCTGGCGGCTGCTGTGCTGGCGGGTCGTCGCGATGCAGGCCAGCGGCGCGCTGCCGACCTTCGAGCCGTCACTGTCCAACGTGATCGGCAAGGACTACCGGCAGCACGCGGCGAAGCTCGTCATCGACGTGCTCGGCCAGTACGCCGTGCTGGAGGAGGGCTCGCCGCTCGCCCCGCTCAGCGGCCGGCTGCTCCACCAGTACCTCTACAGCGTCAACAAGCACGGCCAAGGGACGTCCGAGGTACAGCGGGACGTCATCGCGTACCGCGGCCTCGGCCTGCCACGGACCCGGGCCTAGCCCTCCGACCAGCCGCCCGACCCGGAGACGGAGGACATGGTGAACTTCGACCTCGACCCGGAACAGACCCTGCTGCGCGACTACGCGCGGGCCTACCTGGAGGAGGTGTGCCCGCCCGCACACGTGCGGGCGATGGAGACCGACGACACCGGCTTCTCCCGGCCGCAGTACGCCGACCTGGGCGAGCGCGGCTGGCTCGGCGTCCTGGCCGCCTCCGCGGCGGGCGGCGCGGGCAAGGGTCCGGTCGAGTGGTCGGTGCTCGCCGCCGAGGCCGGCCGGGCGCTGCTGCCCGGGCCGTGGGCGTCGACCGCGGTGCTCGGCACCCTGCTGGCCGGTGCGCTGGACGACGTCGGCGCCGGCCCGCCCCGGTTGCCGGACGTCGTCGCAGGCCGGCTGCTCGTCGCCGACGCCCTCTTCGACGCCGGCGACGCCGAGCCGGCGCAGGTACGGATGCGGGCCGTCCCGGCCGAGGGCGGCTGGCTGTTGCGGGGCGAGAAGCGCTTCGTCCAGTACGGCTCGGGCGCCGACGCGCTGGCCGTGCTGGCCCGGTCCGAGAACGGGTCCGACGGCGCGGCCCCGGCGCTGAGCCTGCACCTGGTCCCGGCGGACGCGCCCGGCCTGCGGGCGACCCGGCTGCTCAGCACCGGCGGCGAGCCGCTGGCGCAGGTGGTGTTCGACGACGTGCTCGTCACGGCCGCGGACAGCCTCGCGCCGGGTCCCGCGGTCGAGCCGCTGCTGCGGCGGATGACCGACCTGAGCCGGCTCGGTGCCACCGCCGGGCTGGTGGGGATGAGCCGCAAGCTGCTGGACCTCTGCCTCGGGCACGCCCACGCCCGGCGCCAGTTCGGCCGGTCCATCGGCGGCTTCCAGGTCATCCAGCACCAGCTCGTCGACCTCTACGCCGAGGTCGAGCGGGCCCAGGTGCTGCTGGACCAGGCGGCCTGGCTGATGGCCGCGGGCGCCGCGTACGACCGCGAGCTCGCGATCGCCCGCTGCGCCGCGTCGGACACCAGCTACCTGGCCGGTCACACGGGCGGCCACATCTACGGCGGCTACGGCTTCATGAACATCAACGACGTCCAGCTCTACTACCGCAAGTCCCTCGTGCTGGGGCAGCGCTACGGGACCGCGGACGGCTGCCGGGCCGAGATCGCCGAGCTGGGCTACCTACCGCCGTTCGAGCTGCCCGACAACGACCTGCGTACGGTGCCCGAGCTGGCGCTGTTCGGGTCGGCATGAGCGCGGACACCGCCCCGCTCGGGGGTCTGCGGGTGCTGGAGGTCGGCGCCGGCGCCGGGCTCGCGTACGCCGGCCGGCTGCTGGCCGACTGCGGCGCCGACGTGGTCAAGATCCCCATCGGACAGTCCGTCGTGGACGGTGACCCGGCCGTGGCCGCGCTGGCCGGGGACTACCTGGACGGCGGCAAGCGGGTGGTGCCGCAGCAGGACCTCGCGGCCGGGGTCACGCTGGCCGAACGGCTCGGCGCCGGCCGGGACGTGGTGCTGACCAGCCTCACCGCGGCCGACTGGGAGCAGGTCGGCGGCTCACCGGCGCGGCTGGCCGGTGGCGGGACGGCTGCGGTCGTCGACCTCACGCCGTTCGGGCTGACCGGGGCGTACCGGTTCTTCCGCGGCGACACCGAGCTGATGGTCGCGTGCCTCAGCGGCTTCGCGTACGGGACCCCGAACAGCGTCGCGGACCTCGACGCCACCCCGCCGCGCTCCAGCGGCGGGCTGGACGCCGAGCTGGTCGGCGGAGCGCTCGCGGCCCTCGCCGGTATCTGCGGCTGGACGCTGGCCCGCGACGACGGCGCCGTGCACGTCGCCGACGTCGCGATGCTCGACGCGATGGTCGCCTTCGGCCGGCTCAACGTCGCGCAGTGGACGTACGCCCGCGTGATCCCGAGCCGCTCTGCGCAGGGCCTCGTGTTGCGGGCGCCGACCGGATTCCTGCGGTGCTCCGACGGTTTCGTGAACATCCACTGCGCCAACGACGAGCAGTGGCGCCGGCTCGTCCGGGTGATGGGCACGCCCGACTGGGCGGACAACGAGCTGTTCGCCACCGGTGAGTCCCGGGCGATGTTCTGGGACGCGCTGAAGCCGCTGATGTCCGACTGGTTCGCCGCGCGCTCCAAGCTCGAGGTGACCGACCTGCTGCAGGCCGAGCGGATCGTCTGTTTCCCGGAGCAGACGATGGCCGACCTGCTCGCCGACCGCCAGCTCGCCGCGCGGGACTGGTTCCGCAGCGTCGCCGGGCCGCACGGCCCGATCCCGGTGCCGGGCCCGGGGTTCCGGCTGGAGTCGATGCCGACGCCGGAGGTGCTGCGACCGGAACGCGCCAGCATCGAGTCCGTCTCGGCCGAGCCGGCCGGGACTTCCCGGCCCGCGCGCCTCGCCGGGCACGGGCACGGCGCGGCCGGCCCGCTGCGGCCGGTCCGGGTCATCGACCTCTCCACCGTCATCGGCGGCCCGCTGGCCACCCAGGTGCTGGGCCAGCTCGGCGCCGAGGTCATCAAGATCGAGTCCCGGACCCACCCCGACCTGACCCGGACGTCGGGTCCGTACCCGACCGGGCACACCGGTCCGGAGGCGTCCGGCTACTACCACGGGCTCAACGCCGCCAAGGACTCCGTCGTGCTGGAGGTGGCGACGCCGCCGGGGCGGGCGCTGCTGGACGAGCTGCTGGCCGGCGCCGACGTGCTGGTCGAGAACTACTCGCGCTCGGCCGCCCGCAAGCTCGGCATCGACCCGGCGGAGATCCTGGCCCGGCATCCGCACCTGGTCTACCTGTCCCAGACCGGTCTCGGCGCGACCGGCCCGCACCGCGACTACGTGACCTACGGCCCGCAGCTGATGGCCCGGGCGGGCTGGAACACGGTCATGGGTGCGACCGACGCCGCGGGGGAGCCGCTGTCCGGGGGTGGCCAGCTGACCGACCAGCTCTCCGGCGTGCACGAGGCGCTGGCGATCATCGCCGCGCTGGTGCAGCGCGGACGTACCGGCCGCGGCCAGTACGTCGACGTCTCGATGCTGGAGTGCCAGGTGCCGACCGTCGCGGTCGAGCTGGTCCGGCACGGGCTCGGTGCGGCTGCGCCGGGACGGCCGGGAGTGCGGGGAGTCCTGCGCTGCGCCGGCGAGGACCGCTGGCTCGCGGTCGACGCGTCCGGACCGGACGAGATCGCGGCGCTGGCGGCCGTCCTGGAGGTCGCCGAGGCGGACCCCGACACCGTCCGCGCCGCGCTGGCGACGTGGCTGCGGGAGCGGGATCCGGACGAGGCCATGACCGTCCTGCAGGCCCGCGGGGTCGGGGCGGCCCGGGTGTCGAACGCCGCGGACGTCGCCGGCGACGGGCACCTGGCCGACCGGCACGTGCTGGTCGAGCACGACCGCGGCGGCTACGGCCCGCTCCGGCTGCCCGACCTGCCGATCGTGCTGGACGGCCGCCGCGCGTTCGATCCGCGCCCGGCGCCCGTCCTGGGCGAGCACACCGACGCCGTGCTCGGCGGCCTGCTGCGGCGGACCGGATGACCCGACGACTTGTGAAAGAGGTGACCGCATGACCGATCAGGACGTGGCCGCGCCGCCGGGGACGTACCTCACCGACGAGGTACGGGCGTTCGTCGGCCGGGCCGGCCGGCCGAGCGCACCGTTCCGGGTGGACGCCTGGGGGGCGCGGCGGTTCGCCGAGGCCACCGGCGACCCCAACCCGCGCTACGGCGCCGGCGGTCCGGCCGAGTGGGCCCCGCCGACCCTGCTGGGCCAGAACATCCCCGACCTGGAGCGGCCGGACCCGCCGCTCGAGGTCCCGCATCCCACCGGCCTGGTCGGCTCGCTGGGGTGGGAGTTCGTCCGGCCGCTGCGGGTGGGCGAGACGGTCGTCGCCCAGATGCGGGTCACCAGCATCGTCGAGAAGCAGGGCCGGCTCGGAACGATGGTGTTCCTGGACTACGAGACGACGTTCACCGACGCCGGCGGGGACACCGTCGCCGTGTTCCGGCTGACCCGGATCAGGTACTAGCGATGGGTTTCCACCAGGTCCGGCCGACGCCGGCCGCGAGGACGGGACGGTTCGGATGCCGCTGAGTCATGACCAGGTGCGCCCCGGCGACGCGGTGCCGGAGCTGCGCGTGACCCCGACCCCGGAGTCGCTGGTGCGCTGGGCCGGGGCGTCCGGGGACTTCACCCCGATCCACTACGACCACGCGTTCGCGACCGGGGTGGCCGGCCTGCCCGACATCGTCGTGCACGGACCGTACAAGCTGGCGCTGCTGGTGCGGATGCTCGTGGACTGGGCCGGTGGCGAGCCCGGAGCGGTCAGCCGCATCTCCGTACGGCTGTCCACGATGGACTTCGTCGGGGACGAGCTGGTGTGCCGCGGCCAGGTCACCGGGACCCGGCGCGAGGACGGTCGGGACGAGGTCGACTGCGAGGTCTGGGTCGAGAACTCGGCGGGGGAGCGGACCATGGCGGGGACCGCGAGCGTCCGCGTCCCGGCCGCCGCGGGGGTGCCGGCATGAGCGCGACGCCCGGCCGGACGTCGGCCCGGGAGGCGCTGGCGGGCCGCGGGTACGCCGTCGGCAGCTGGGTCGTCTCGATCGGCAGCCCGGAGGCGATCCGGGTGCTCGCGGGCGCCGGCTTCGACTTCCTCTACCTCGACATGGAGCACTCGTCCTTCTCCGTCGAGACGGTCGCGCGGCAGCTCGCCGCGGCCCGGGCCGCCGGGGTGACCGCGATCGTCCGGCCGCCGGCCAAGGACTTCCCGATCGGCCGGCTGCTCGACCTGGGCGCGCTGGGCGTGCTGATCCCCGACGTCGAGTGCGGTGCCGACGTCGAACGGGCGGTGGCGGCGGCGAAGTACACCCCGGCCGGCTCCCGCGGCGTCTCCACCAGCGGCCCGCACACCGACTACACCCCGATCGATGCGGACTACCTGGCCTGGGCCAACCAGGAGATCATCGTCGCGGTCCAGCTCGAGACGGCGGCCGCGTTCGATCGGATCGACGAGATCCTGTCCGTACCGGGGCTGGACGTGGCGGTGGTGGGGCGCAACGACCTCAGCCACGACGTGGGGCTGCCCGGACGCGTCGGCGCACCCGAGGTGACCAAGTACGTCGACCTGCTCATCGAGCGCTGTGCCGCGCACGGCGTGATCCCCGGACTGCTCGTCGGGGGCGCCCCGGCGGCACTGGAGTGGCTCGGCAAGGGAGTGCGCTGGCTCCCGATCGGGAGCGAGGCGTCGCTGCTGGGCGCCGCCGCGTCGGCCGCGGTGGCGGCCGTGCACGGCGCTGCCGAGGCCGTCCTGGGCAAGGAGGAGACGCGATGACGGTGTGGGTGTGCGTGACGGCCGGGATCCCGGCCGCGACGCTGGCCGCGCGGGGCACCCGGCCCGCGGGCCGGGGCACGCCGCGGGTGCCGGTGGCACGGCTGGGCCGCCATGACGAGGTCGCGGTCGCCGTGGCCGTGGCGCTGGCCGGAGCGCTCGGCGATCAGGCCGCGGCCGTCACGGTCGGCGACGCTCGGGCCGAGGCGGGCTTGCGGGCCGCGCTGGCACTGGGGTGCGGCCGGGCGCTGCGGATCGATGCCGAGCCGGGGACCCCGGCGGTGGTGGCGGGTCTGCTCGCCGACCTGGTGCACTCGGAGGGACCGCCGACGATGGTCCTCACCGGCCTGCGCGGCTCGCAGTGGGAGACCGGGCAGGTGCCGGGCCTGCTCGCCTGCCGGCTCGACGTGCCCTGCGTCGCGGGGGTGTCCACAGTGGAGGCTGCCGGCGACGGGTTCACCGCCCACTGGGACGGCGGTGGCCGTCACGACCAGGCTCGGATCGAGGCGGGCGGCGTGGTGTCCGTCGCGCGCTGTCTGACCAACCGGCCGTCGGTGCCGTCGATCCACGCCACCGCGGCCGCGTTCGCCACCGACGTCGCGGTCGTGACACCGGCCCCGGCGGCAGGGCCGCCGATGCCGCCGGAGCCGGTACTCGTCGGCACCCGGGTCGAGAGCACGGAGACCGACCGGATCCGGTTCGGACCCGGCGAGCTGGAGCAGGCCGCGGCCGAGGTCGCCGAGCGACTGCTGCGCCACTACGGGGGTCGATAGGAGTGGACGGGATGCAGCGCTTCACGATGATCGTCTTTCCGGAGTCCAATGTGGACCGAGCGGTCCGCGCGGCGGCCGCACTGGCGCCGTCGCTCGGGGGCGCCGCACTGGAGGTCGTCGCTCCCGGTCGCACCGCGGCACCGGCCGGGGTCATGCTGCTCTCCCGGCCGGCTGGCGACCCGCTCCCGTCGGCCGCGTACGTCCGAGCCGTGGCCGCGCAGGTGCGGGCGGCCGGGGCCGGCGTGGTGTTCGTCTACGGCGACGCCGCCGGGTCAGCCGTCGCGCCGGCGCTGGCCTGGGAGCTCGGCGCCGGCCTGCTGACCGATTGTCTCGCGGTCGCCGGCGATCCCGGTGCGCTGCGGTTCACCCGGCGCCGGGCGACCACCCACGTGCTCGACGACTACGAGCTGCCACCCGGGCCGGCCGTGGTCACCATCGCGCCCGAGATCCGCTCGGCCGCGACCGCGCTCCCGGCCGGGTCCGCGACGCCGGGTCAGCCGGAGACCCGGCCGCACCAGCCGTCCTCGTACGACCGGTGGCTGACCGGAGGGCCGGTCGGACCGCCCGCGATCGCGGAGGCCGACCTGCTGGTCGGGATCGGCCGCGGCTGCACCGGACTGACCCCGGGATCGTACGAAGCGGTCGCCGACCTGCTCGGTGCCCAGGTCGCGGCGACCCGCCAGGCGATCGAGTGGAAGATCGCGGCGGCCGACCGCAAGCTCGGCGACACCGGGCTGAAGGTCGCGCCGCGCACCTACCTGGCGCTCGGCCTGTCCGGGGCCAACCAGCACATGAGCGGGATCTGGGGCGGCTGCTCGGTGATCGCCGTCAACCGGAACCCGTACGCCGCCGTGCACGACGTCGCCGACATCGCGGTCGTCGCCGACGTCGGCGACTTCCTCACCGCCCTCCGCCGGGAACTGGAGGGCCGCTTGGGGATCGAGACGAGTCACGACCACACCGCCGTGAACTGACCCGAGAGAGGCCTCGACATGACCAGCCTGAAGTTCCACGGGCACGCCTGCTTCTCCATCAACTTCGACGACACGTCGCTGCTCATCGACCCGTGGCTGACCGGCAACCCCGAGATCGGCACGATTCCCGACGGGCTGAACCCGACCCACATCCTGGTGACCCACAACCACACCGATCACGTCGGCGACGCGATCGCGCTGTCCAAGCGGTTCGGGGCGGACATCATCACGACCCCGTCCGCCGGGCGGCACTACCTCGGCGAGGGCGCGACCGTGACGCGGCTGCACCTCGGCGGCCGGCTCAAGTTCGACTGGGGCAGCATCAAGTGCGTCCAGGCGATCCACGACTCACCGCTCGCGGTGGGGGAGACCTGGCGGGTCGAGCTCGGTGCTCCGTGCGGGTTCGTCGTCGACGTGCACGGAAAACGCTTCTACCACGCCGGTGACACCGCTCTGTTCGGCGACATGGCCCTGTTCGCCCCCATCGACGTGGCCATGCTGCCGATCGACGGGAAGATGGTCATGGAGCCGGAGGACGCGGTGATCGCGGCCCGGCTGCTCGATGCCGCGCTCGTCGTGCCGATGCACTGGCGCCAGGAGGACCCGGAGCGGTTCGTCACGCTGCTGGCCGAGGACGGCCGCAAGGGCACCGTCCTGGCCCGCGAACAAACCCTTGAAATCTGATCGGCGACCGGTCCTGTCCGGCGCCGTCCGCGTACCGCGGAATTCGTGTAGGAGGCCGTAGTGATCCCCCGCGCCAGAGCAACATTCGTCCTTGTCGTGGCGGCAGCGGTGAGCGTCTCGCTCGCCTCGTGCAGCCGAACCTCCGGCAACAGCAACCCCAGCCCGGCCGCCTCGTCGGGCGACGGTGCCGTCCTGCAGGTCACACCGGACCTGGTGAGCGCGGCCGAGAAGGAAGGCTCGGTCAACCTGACCTACGCCGCACCGCTGGCCAGCGAGCAGGCTCTGATCAAGGCGTTCAACGCGCAGTACCCGAAGGTCAAGGTGGTCCTGACCCGCACCGCGGGCGCCCCGGGCGGCGCCAAGGTGCTGCAGGACTTCCAGGCCGGCGTGAAGAGCACCGACCTGTTCGAGGGGTCGGACATCACGACGACCGACCAGCTGTCCCAGGCCGGCGCGTTCGTGAACATCAAGCCGGTCGATGCCGACCTGTACCCGAAGGACTTCGTCATCGCTCCCGGCGTCTACGCGCCGCAGCCGGAGACCATCGTGGTCGCCTTCAACACCAAGCTGGTCACTACGGCCGAGGCCACGGCGCTGCGGGACTGGAACGGCATCTTCGACCCGAAGTGGAAGGGCAAGCTGGCCGTGGTGACGCCGACGACCTCGGCCGGCGGGATCCCCGCCCTCTACGGCAGCAGTAAGATCTCGAAGGACTTCCTGGACAAGCTGCACGCGCAGGAGCCGAAGCTCTACGACGGCACGGCCGGCGGCCGGGACGCGATCGTCTCGGGCCAGCAGGCGGTCGTCTTCGGCGAGTTCGACGACGCGATGATCACGCTGGTCGCCTCGGGCGCCCCGGTCGGCTTCGTCTACCCGGACCCGGCCCCGCAGTTCCCGGACGCCTTCTACGGCGTGCTCACCAACGCGCCGCACCCCAACGCGGCCCGGCTGCTGTACGCGTTCATGACCAGCAAGAGCACCTGCGAGCTGCGGCAGTCGGCCGCGATCAACTCCAAGTGCGCGATGACCGGCGTGACCGACAGCCGGAAGCTGCCGACCGGCGAGCCCTGGTTCGCGCCGATCGGCACCGTCTACATCCCGACCACGCAGGACTGGTCGACGAACCTGCCGGCCTTGCAGAAGCAGTTCTCCGTGACCATGGGCTCGGCGTAACGGCGCCCCGGGCGGCGAGGACGACATCGCGATGAGAGGAAGCAGGGCAGCCGTGGCTGACGCTCGTACCTGGTTGGTCAGCAGTCGTCGGGTTCGATGGGTGACCGAGCGTCTGCCCCGGCTGGCCCTGCTCGTCGTGCTCGCGGTGGGGATCGTCGTGCCGGCGGTCTATCTGATCGAGGCGGCGCTGTCGACGAACCTGCCGACAGCACCGGTGAACGCCTGGACCCTGGACAACCTCCGCCGGGTGTACACCACCCGGCAGTTCCTGATCCCGATGCGGACCACGGCGATCGTCGCGCTGTCCTGCGCGGTGCTCACCACCGCGATCGGGTTCGCGCTCGCCGTCCTGTTCAACCGGGCGGTGCCGCACGCGAGCGGGCTGCTGCGGGGTGCGCTGATGGCCCCGCTGTTCATCTCCCCGCTGGTGTCCACGGTGGGCTGGGTCAGTCTGCTCGCGCCGAACGCGGGGCTGCTGAACGACCTGCTCGACCGGGGCCACCTGCCCACGATCAACATCGTCAGCGTGCCGGGCGCGGTGTTCGTGCTGTGCATGTACTTCACGCCGTACGCGTTCGTGTTCGCCTCCGACGCGATCGACCGGATCGGCGCGGACGTGTACGAGGCGGCCGAGGTCGCCGGGGCCCGGCCACTGCGGACGGCGCTGCGGGTCACCCTGCCGCTGCTGGCGCCGGCGCTGGTGTCGGCGTTCGTGCTGGTCTTCGTCCTGGCCTCGGAGATCTACTCGGTGCCGTCGATCCTCACCGCCCCCGATCGGCACTACGTACTGTCGAACGTGATCTTCACGCTCACCACCAGCTTCCCGTTGGATTACAACGGGGCCGCCGCGGCCGGGACGCTGCTGCTGGTGGTGGCGACCCTCGGTCTGATCGTCCACATGCGAGCGACCCGGACGCAGGGCCGCTTCGCCACCCAGACCGGCAAGGCGGTCCGGCACGGGCCCCGCAACGCCGGCCGGCGGGCCCGGGCGACGAGCACCGCGATCGTCTGGGTGTACGTGACGATCTCGGTGGTCCTGCCGCTGCTGGGTGTGATCCTGCGCTCGGCGGTGCCGTTCTTCTCCAACGACCTGAGCTGGCACATGTTCACCGCGGCGAACTTCCGCGCGGTCTACCAGGATCCGTCGGTCGCGCAGTGCGTGACGAACTCGCTGAAGATCGCGGGAGCGTCGATGGTCGGGGCGGTCGTCATCGGCGGTCTGGTCGCGTACACGACCGTCCGGCACGTCGGGCCGCTGTCGCGGATCGTGCAGTTCCTGGCCAACCTGCCACTCGGGCTGCCCGGCACGATCCTCGCCCTGGGCCTCATCTGGACCTACATCGGCAGCCCGGTCTACAACAGCATCTACATCGTCGGCATCGCGATCTTCGCGGGCTGGCTGCCGATCGTGACCCGGGTCGTGCAGACGGCGGTGCTGCAGTCCTCGGTCGAGCTGGAGAACGCCGCCGAGGTCGCCGGTGCCCCGCTCTGGCGGCGGATCCTGTCGGTGGCGGTGCCGCAGATCCGCACCAGCCTGTTCATGGGTGCGCTGCTGGCGTTCGTGTTCGCGATCAACGAGGTCTCCGCCGCGGCGATCCTCACCAACGGCAACACCAAGACGCTCTCGGTGTTGATCTACGACTACATGCAGGACGGACAGTACGGCTACGCGGCCGTTCTCGCGCTGGGGCAGTGCGTCCTGATCGCGGTGGTCGCCGGCCTGTTGCTGCTGGGCGCCGCCTACGGGCGGCCCCGTGGGAAGGAGAAGACGGTGATCCTGGACCTCGAGTCGGCCGCGACGGCGACGCCGGCGGCCGGTCAGAACCTGGTCGGAACGGGGGTGTCCTGAGAAATGTCGGCCATCCACGTGATCGGGTTGCACAAGCGGTTCGCGCGCACGCCGGTCCTCTCCGGGGTCAGCTTCGACGTCGAGGAGGGCAAGTTCGTCACGCTGCTGGGGCCCAGCGGATGTGGCAAGACCACCACGCTGCGGTCGGTGGCCGGGTTGGAGCGGCCCGACGCCGGCGTCATCAAGCTCGGCGAGCGGGTGATCTTCAACGACACCACCGACCTGCCGACCCGGATGCGCGACGTCGGCATGGTCTTCCAGTCCTACGCGCTGTGGCCGAACATGACCGTCGAGAAGAACGTCGGCTTCCCGCTGCGGGTGCGGTCACTGTCCACAGGCGACGTCCGCCGCCGGGTCCGGGAGAGTCTGGAGATGGTCGGCCTCGGCGCGCTCGGCGCGTCGTACCCGTTCCAGCTCAGCGGCGGCCAGCAGCAGCGGGTGGCGCTGGCCCGGGCGCTGGTCTACGAGCCCAAGGTGCTGCTGCTGGACGAGCCGCTGAGCAACCTCGACGCCCGGCTGCGCAGCCAGCTGCGGCTGGACATCCGGCGCATCCAGCAGGAGGCCGGCATCACCGCCCTCTACGTCACCCACGACCGGCAGGAGGCGCTGAGCATGTCCGACAGCGTCTGCCTCATGCGGGACGGCGAGATCGTCCATCAGGCGTCCCCGGGGGAGATGTGGCGCTCTCCCGGGACCGCGCACGTGGCCCGGTTCCTCGACGCCGGCGTCCTGCTCGCTGCGCGGGTGGTCGGCACGGACGGGTCGTACACGACCGTCGAGGTGGAGGGGCAGCGGGTGACCGCCGCCAGTCCCCGGAGCTGGACCGTGGGCGAGGCCTGCGCACTGCTCGTCCGCAACGCCCGCATCCGCCACCACGCCGGCACCACGCCGTCACCGGAGTCCGGGACGGAGGTGCTCGAGGCCCGCTGCGTGGTGTCGGCGACGGTCGGTGACACCCGCGAGGCCCAGTACCGGGTGGGCGAGCAGAGCATCCGCATCACCTCGCCGCTGGCCGACCACGACCACGTCCCGGCCGGGGAGGCCGGCGTCATCAGCTTCGGCCGCGACGACGCCAGCGTGCTCACCGATGACTGACGGCAGCGTCAGCGCGGACGTGGTGGCCTGGGCCCGCGGGCAGCTCGCCGCGGGCCTGCCGGCCGCGGTGCTCGAGCGCACCCGGCTGCACGTCGCCGACTCCGCCGGCATCGCGATCGCCGCCGCCCGGACCTCCGACCTCGCCCGGGCCGTCGCCCGCGCGATCGGCGAGGGCACCGAGGGCACCGGGCTCTACCTCGGTCCGGACAGCGCGCATGCCTTCGGCAACGGCGCGCTCATCCACCTGCTCGACTACGACGACGTGTACGACCCCGGCCACGTCCACCTGTCCGCGGCGACCCTGCCGGCGGCGTTGTGCGCGGCGGCCGAGACGGCGGCCCAGGGCCCGGCGGTCCCCGTCGTCGACGCCGTCGCGCTGGGCAACGAGCTGGTCTGCCGGCTCGGCGACGTGGCCGCGCTGACCAGCCCGACCTCGAACTGGTTCCTCACCCAGCTGTTCGGCTACTTCGGCGCGACCCTCGCGTACGGGCTGACCGCCGGGCTCTCCGACGCCGAGCTGACCTCCGCGCTGGGCCTGGCGTACATGCAGGCGGCCGGGGGCAAGGAGGCCGCGTTCGGGGTGGGCGGCACGGCGCGGGCGGTCTATCCCGGCTTCGCCGCCCGCGGCGGCGTCGACGCCGGCCGCCTGGCCCGGGCCGGCATCACCGGTCCGGCCCGGGTGTTCGAGGGTGCCGCGGGGCTGTTCCGGATCTACCTCGGATCGCCGCTGACCGCGGACGGCGCCGCGCTGCTGACCGGCTCCGGCTGGCGGCTGCTGGACGCGGAGGTGAAGCGCTGGCCCTGCTGCCGGATCTCGCACCCGTACGTGGCCGGGGTGCTGGACCGGGGGCGGTTGCCGGGCGACCCGCTGGCCGCGGCGGTGACGATCCGGGTCGACGCCCGGTCGCGACCACTCTGCGAGCCGCCGGCGCAGCGGGCGAACCCGGCGACCCTGCAGGACGCCAAGTACAGCGTGCCGTTCCTCGTCGCGCTCGGCCTCGTCCACGGCGACGTCGGCCTGGCCACGCTGGACCGGCCCGTCCTCGACGACGTGCTGGTGCAGAAGGTGGCGGCAACGGTCCGGATCGAGGACCTGCCGGCCGGTCCGGACGAGCCGCTGGTGGTCGTCGACGGTGTCGGCCACGGCCGCCGGGACGACTTCGGCCCGGGCGAGTTGTGGCGGACGGTGGAGACGAAGTTCGTGGCGGACATCGGGTTCGCCGGCGGCACGCCGGACGGCGCGCGGGCGCTGTTCGACGCGCTGCTGACGGATGATGCGGACGTCCGGTCGGTGCTGGCCGGCTGGCGAGTGGACGGGAGCTGAGCATGGCGAACAAGACCGGCGCGCGGGTGAAGTGCGCGCAGTGCAACGGGGAGGTCGTGGTCACCCGGGGCGGCGACGGCCAGGTGCTGTGCTGCGGCACGCCGATGGCTCCGAAGTAGACGGGGAGCGCCGATGTACGAGCTGGGCAAGCGAATGACCTGTGCGAACTGCGGGAGTCAGTGCCTGGTGATCGTCGCGACCGACGTCGGGGTGCTGACCTGCTGCGGGCAGCCGATGGAGCTGGACGAGGCGAAGAAGCTGCCGTCCTCGGACTGACCACAGTGGACACACCGGAGGATTGATGAACATCGCGACGCTGCTGGAGCTGCCGTCGTTGCTGGCGGGCGACTATCCGGCCGTGGTCGAGGGCGGGCGGTCGCTGAGCTACGCCGAGCTGGCGTCGCGGGCCGCGGCGACGGCCGAGTTCCTGACCGCGTCGGGGATCGGCCGCGGGGACGTGGTCGGCTATCTCGGTGCCAACCACCTGCCTTTCGTCTCGGCGGCGATGGGGTCGGCGGCGATCGGTGCCTGCCTGGCGGCGCTGAACTACCGGGCCGGCCCCGAGGACCTGCGTCACCTCCTCGTCGATTCCGCGGTCCGCCTGCTGGTGCTCGACACCGGGGCCGCGCCGGGCGCGGCGGACGTCGCGGCGACGCTCGGCGTACCGGTGGTGACGCTGGACCGGCTGGCCGAGATCGAGGCATCGGCGCCGTCGCGGGGGCTCGAGGTGACCGTGGCGACCGAGGAGGCGGACCCGGCGGTCCTCATCTACACCAGCGGCACGACCGCGCGGGCGAAGGGCGTCGCCCTCTCCCACGGCGCGCTCACCGAGTACGTCCTGGCCCGCACCGACGCGGCCGACGGCACGGACGTCGGGCGCACCCTGCTGTCCGTACCGCTCTTCCACGTCGCCGGCATCAGCACCCTGCTCGCGTCGCTCTACGGCGGCCGCACGGTCGTGCTGGAGCCGCGCTTCGAGCCGGCCGAGTGGCTGGCGCTGGTGGCCAGGCACCGGGTGACGCACGCGTTCCTGGTGCCCACGATGCTGGCGAAGCTGCTGGACTCGGCGGCGTTCGCCAGGGCCGACCTGTCCAGCCTGCGCTCGATCTCCTACGGCGCGGCGCCGATGCCGCCGACGCTGCTGCACCGGGTCGTGGCCGCCTTCCCGCCCGAGGTGGGCTTCAGCGGCGCGTACGGCCTGAGCGAGTCGACCTCGACCGTCGCCGTGCTCGACGAGGACGACCATCGCCGGTTCATGGCCGCCCGGACGCCCCAGGACGCCGAGCTGGTCCGATCCGCCGGCCGGCCGGTCCCCGATGTCCGGATCGAGATCCTCGACCCGGACGGCGCCCCGCTGGGTCCTGACCGGGCCGGGCTGATCGCGATCGTCTCCCGCCGCAACGTCCAGACGTACTGGACGGCGGGGGAGCGGGCCGCGGCGTCCCCGGCCGAGACCCGGCTCGTCACCGGCGACCTGGGTCACCTGGACCAGCGGGGCTACCTGTTCATCACCGGACGCCAGTCCGACCTCATCATCCGCGGCGGGGAGAACATCTCCCCGCTGGAGGTCGAGAACGCCGTGCTCGGCGACTCCCGGGTCGCCGACTGTGCGGTCGTCGGGCTGCCGGACGAGTCCTGGGGCGAGATCGTCGCCGCCTTCGTGGTCCTGCGCGACCCCGGTACGGACTTCGGGCTGGGGGACGCGGTCGCCGCCTGCGCCGGGCTGACCCGGAACAAGCGGCCGGAGCGGCTGGTCGTGGTGGAAGAGTTGCCGCGCACCACGACCGGCAAGCTGTTGCGGCGGGCACTGACGGCCTAGCGGGACGAGAGGGAGGCAGCATGGCAGGACGCGAGGTGGAGGTCACGCGCACCGGCGGACGGGTCGAGCTCGACCTGCCCGGCGGCCGGCTGACCCGGTCCACAGTGGACGAGCTGATCGCCGCACTGACCGACGTGGTCGACGACGACACCGTCCGCGTCGTGGTCGTCGGGGCGCGTGGACCGGACTTCTGCACGGGTCTGGACGCCGGACTGGCCTCGGCCCGGCTGTCCGTCCAGCCGGCCGAGGCCGTCGCGGCCGTCGGCGTGCCGGTGGTGTTCCGGCTGCGCGGCGCGGTCCACTCCGGTGGCCTCGAGCTCGCGCTGGCCGGCGACATCCGCATCGCCGCGCCCGACGCCACCTTCGCCCTGGCGGACGTGTACGGCGGCGCCCTGCCGTGCTGGGGTGGGACGCAGCGGCTGCCGCGTCTGATCGGGGTCACCGCCGCGGGCGGCATGCTGCTGCTCGGCGATCGGCTCGACGCCGCGGCCGCGATCCGGTCCGGACTGGTCACCCGGGTCGCGGCCGATCCGGCGGCCGAGGTCGAGGCGGTCTGCGCCACGCTGGATTCCGCCGCCCCGCTGGCGCTGCGATTCGTCAAGGAGGCGGTGCTCGGCGGCGCCGAGCTGGACATGGCTGCCGGGATGCAGCTGGAGGCCGACCTGAACTCCTTCCTGCAGCTGACCGAGGACCGGGACGAGGGGCTCAGCGCGTTCTTCGCGCGCCGGCGGCCGTCGTTCCGGGGCCGGTAGGCGCAATGGGGACGATCCGGGCCGAGCTGGAAGCCGCGGACGGCGATGCCGGCCGGGTGATGCGGCTGACACTGGCCGGCGAGACCAAGGTCAACGCATTCGACCTGGCCATGCGGGACAGCCTGATCGAGCGGCTCGCGCTCTGCCGCGAGCATCCGGACGTGGGCGCTGTGCTCGTCACCGCGGAGGGTTCGAACTTCTCCGCCGGCGCCGACCTCGCCGAGTTCCGGGCGCCCGGCACGGTCGTGCGCAAGCGCTGGATCCGGGCCAGGCGCAACGTCTGGCGGGCGTTGTGGGAGTTCCCATTGCCGATCGTCGTGGCGATGCGCGGCTACGCGTACGGGTCCGGGTTCGAGCTGGCGCTGCTCGCGGACATCCGGGTGGCGGACCCGGACACCCGGTTCAGTCTGCCGGAGGCGCGGCTGGGCATGCTTCCCGGCGCGGCCGGGACCCAGTCGCTGGTGCGGACGGTGGGCCGCGCGGTCGCGCTGGAGCTCATCTGCACCGGCCGGGTCATCGACGGCGCCGAGGCCGTCGAGCTCGGGCTGGTGCACCGCCTCGACCCCGAGCCGGAGAAGGCCGCCGCGGCGCTGGCCGCCCAGCTGGCCGCGCTGCCCCGGCCGCTCGCGATCGCCGCCAAGCGCGCCCTGCGCGCCGGTGTCGACGGGCCGGCCGCGCTCGGCCTGGCCGTCGAGCGCCGGGCCGCGGTGGCCGCGGCGCTGGGACGGCGCTGATGCTCGGCTCGGTCGTCAGCGCCCGGGCACCGCTCGCGGACGTACTGGACCAGGCCGCGCTGCTGGAGGCACTCGGTTACGACAGCGTCTGGGTTCCCGAGGCGGCCGGCCGGGACGCGATCGTGCTGTGTGCGGTGATCGGACAGCGGACCGAGCGGATCACCGTCGCATCCGGGGTGGCGTCGCTGGCGTTGCGCGACCCGATCCTGCTGGGGATGCAGGCGGCCACAGCGGCCGAGGCCTGCGGTGGCCGGTTCGTGCTCGGGGTCGGCGTGGGCCACCCGGAGACGGCCGCCGGCGGACGTACGGTCCGGGTTCCGCCCACCGCGCCGGAGCTGGCCGCGGCCGTGAGAGCCGTCCGGGTGATGCTGGACCGGTCGGCCCCGCCGGCCGATCGGCTGCACGGCGTACACCTCGCGGCGCGACCGCCGATCGTGCTGGCGGCGCTGTCCAAGGAGCTGGCCGCGGTGGCCGGCGAGTGCGCGGACGGCATGATCCTCAACTGGGTGACGCCGGAGCGGGCGGCGACGCTGACCGCGACGGCGCGGGCGGCGGCAGGCCGGGCCGGTCGCGATCCGGCCGCGCTCGCCGTCGCCGCCTACGTGCCGGTGAGCGTGACTGAACAGGCGGACGCCGCCCGGTCCCAGCTGGCGCGCCAGGTCGTCGCCTACGGCGGGCTGCGGGCCTATCGGCGCAGCTTCGAGAACTGCGGGTTCCGGCCCGGCACCGACTTCGGCCAGGATCCGGCGGCGGTGTCGGCGGACATGCTCGACCGGCTCGCCGGCATAGGCACCGCCGCTCGGGCCCACGCCGTGGTCGCGGACTTCCGGGCCGCCGGCGTCGACCTGCCGGTGCTCGCTCCGGTCCTGACCGGGGCCGCAGACGGCTGGGCGTCCCTGGTCGGCACCTGGCAGGCGCTGGCGCCGCCGGGCGTCCCGGATGCCTGACGCCGACGGGATGTCCGAAGTGGACCGTGGAGAAGGGGTCGGAGTGCTGCCTCGCGTCGTCGTCCTGGACGACTACCAGAAGGTCGCCCGGGACAGCGCGGACTGGTCGCCGCTGTCCGGACGGGTCGAGCTCGACGTATGGCACGACCATCTGGCCGATCCGGACACGCTGGTGGCGGCGCTGGCCGAGGCGGACGTCGTCGTCGCGATGCGGGAGCGCACCCCGCTCCCGGCCGGGATCCTGGCCCGGCTGCCGAGACTGCGCCTGCTGGTGACCACCGGCATGCGCAACGCCGCGATCGACCTCGATGCCGCGCGGGCGCGGAACATGCTGGTCTGTGGCACCGGCGGGTCCGGCGCCGGGACCGGCGAGCTGGCCTGGGGGCTGCTGATCGCGCTGGCCCGGCAACTGCCGGCCGAGACCGCGGGGGTCGCCCGAGGCGGGTGGCAACTCGGCCTCGGCCGCGAGCTCGCCGGCGGCACGATCGGCATCCTCGGGCTCGGGAAGATCGGCACCCAGGTCGCCGGATACGCACGCGCCTTCGGGATGCATGCGCTGGCCTGGAGCCAGCACCTCACTCCGCAGCGAGCGGCCGCCGCGGGGGCCGAATGGGTGGAGAAGGACGAGCTGTTCCGCCGCTCCGACGCTGTGACCGTCCACATGACACTGTCCGACCGGACGCGCGGTCTCGTCGGCACCGCGGAGCTGGCGTCGCTGGGGCCGAGAGGGTTCCTGATCAACACGTCGCGGGGGCCGATCGTCGACGAGGCCGCGTTGCTGGCGGCGCTGCGCGACGGCGTGATCGCCGGAGCGGCGCTGGACGTGTTCGACGCCGAGCCGCTGCCGGCCGGGCACATCCTGCGCGACCTGCCGAACGTGATCGCGACGCCGCACCTCGGCTACGTCACCGAGCAGAGCTATGCGGTCTACTTCCGGGAGGTGGTAGCGGACATCGTCGGCTGGCTCGACGGCCGACCGGTGCGCGTGCTGGCCGGCTGACCCAGGTCAAGCTCATAGAGCTGGCCGCGCTCGGCCAGCAGCGCGATGAGGCGCTCGGCGTGTTCATGGGCGCGCTCGGCATAGCTGGGAATGATCGCGTCCACGTCCTGCTGTTCGATCGCGTCGGTGACCCGGTGCATGCACACCGACTCGATCTCGCGCGTCCCGGCCACCTCGGCAAAGAAGTTGCCGGGGACGATGTTGCGGAAGCGGGCGATGGCGGCGCGCAACCGAGGTGAGCCTCCGAAGTCGGCGAGTTGCTTGCCGAAGGCCTCGCTGTGAATGCTGAATTCGTCCGCCGAGTCGCTCGTGTCCGCAAGAGCCACCAGAATCCGCAGACTGCCGAGCAGGCTGGCGTCGCCCATTCGCGCACATTGCTGCGCGGCGAGGGCGAGAGAGAAGCCGCGCATCTTGAAGAAGCTGCGGAGGTCCTCCGCGTAGAACGGGACGACCACTGCGCCGCGGTTCGCCTCCAGCCGGACATAGCCTTCACCGTGCAGGGTGACCAAGGCCTCCCGGACCGGGATGCGGCTGATGTCCAGGGCGAGCGCGACCTGGTCCTGCGGGACCTTGGTATCAGGCGCATAGTTGCCGGTGAAGATCTCCCGACGGATGTAGTCGGCCGCCGCGACGCTCGCGGCCTTCGGGCGGTCGATGCCATGAACGGTCGAAGGCTTCATTGTGATCCTGCACGTCGCATCGGTCCCACCCCGGATCCAGGCCTGCAGTCGTCACCGACTATGCAACGGTGCCCCGAATCCATTCGTACACTATATACGAGTTTCCCCGTCCCGACTGCGGCAGTTGTACCGGCGACCGCCCCGACGCTGAATGCCCCTCGCGGGCGGCGAGAAGTTCCGTCCGAGTTCGATAGGACCGGCCGGATGGCATCTCGGCAGGACGTCACCCGCGCTCAACGCCAGGCGGACGCCACCGTCACCGCGGCGAAGCCCCGCCCGGCCGCCCGGGCCGCCGCCCGGTCCAGGGCAGCGCCGAGTTCCGCGGATGGCCTGGTTCAGTCCGGAATCAGCTGCTGCCATCGACCGGGGCCGTTGAGCCGCTGCAGCCGCAGCGCCTCGTCGTGGTAGCCCTGGCGGGCCTCACTCTCCGTGTGAAATGCCAGGGACTTGCCGCGAGGCTCGGTGGACGCCACATACCAACTGCCGTGGTCGCAGCCGTCGGGTAGACGACCGAGCCGGATCTGGAACGACTTGCGCGGATCTGCGGCAGCGAACTCCCACCGGGCCACGGGCGTGAGGTCGACACGGCCGGACAGCCAGCCGGACGGCAGTTCATCACGACGGGTTCCGGCACGTTCGGTTGACCAGCGTTCAAGATCTTCAGGCTCGATGAGCAGGTAGGCGGCCAGGATTCGGGACGCTCTCGACAGCCCGTACTCGGCAGGCATGTCCGGGTCGAGCTTGAACTGGTTACCGCCCAACCCGATGAGCCGACCCAGTTCCAGTGCCTCCGTCGTGCCTGAGAGCAACTCCTCGCGAACCGGGAGGATGTGTTGCAGCCATCCCAGACCGGTCATGTACAGATTTGCTTGCTCGGCGTCTGCGGCGTAGTACCGGAACCGCAGGAGCAGGTCGTCGTCCCGGGTATCTGCCGCGAGACCTTGCCCGAAGTCGCCGACGACATGGGGGGCGACGGCCTGCGTGGACAGCTTTTCGAGAGGAATGGCGAAGCCGACCTCTCGCGGGCCGTTGTTGTCGAAGTACAACCAGGCGTCGAAGCTCCGCTCGATGAAGGCGTCCATCTCCGAGCTGTGGTCGTGCCATTCCATCGTCGCGGCGAAGGACGTCGCTGTCACCGTCGGCTGCCCGGCCATCATCCCCAGTATCGACTGCGTGTCGTTGTCGAGAACACGGCCGACCACCGCGCCTTCGACGGACACGTAGTCACGACCCTCGTACCAGTGCAAAGCCCTGCCCATACTCGAAGCTCCTGCAGCCGTCTCGCCCGATCACATCCACTGCGATCCGCAACGATAGTGACCATGGCCTACCTGAACCGCCCCGGCGAGGCCGGATCGTCAACGAACTGAGGCTTCGGACTCGCCGGGGCGGTTCACAGCGAAGATCATGAAGTGTTGCGATGACCCCGTTGAGACCGCCCGCTGGTCGCGCGGACGCGCGCTTGTGCCGTGAAGCGAGCATGTCGTGTCGGGCCGGCGAGGGTCAGGTGCGGCGGCTGTCCATGGCGGCGGGCAGTGGTGCGTGTGAGGCACGTAGGTCGGTCAGCCGGGATCGGGCTCGTACGGCGGCGGCGTAGGCGTCCGGGCGTACGGTGCGGTGCGGCTGCAGTACGGCGTCCGGCGCTGCTGCGTCGAGCAACCATACGAGGTGCAGTTGCTCGGCGAATGCTCCGCGCTCGTCATGGAGGGGTCCGTACGGGCTCAGCGGTCGGCGTCGCGCCTGGGGCGTGTCGATGGCGAGGTGGGCGCTGCCGCCGTACGGGTCGGGCGCGGCGTAGTGCAGTGACGTGATCGTGGACTGGATCGCGGCGCCCAGACACATGCAGCACGGCTCCAGCGTGGTGAGCAGCACGTGGTCCCCGTAGCTGCGAGTCGGGGGAAGGACGGCGAGGGCGTTGATCTCAGCGTGTGCGATGCGGCTGTGGGCGAGCTGGCGATCGGCGATCGGCGGTTCGAACCTCCGTCCGCGGCCCTCGGCCACGATCGTGCCGTCCGGTGCGAGGACGACCGCGCCGACCGGCGTGGTCCGCGCGCAGAAGCTTTCCCAGGCCAGCGTCAGGCAGCGTGACCAACCCGCAGCGGTGTCCACCCCCGGATTCTGATGAGTTGATCGGACGAACGCACTCTCATAGCCGCGGGTCGCGCGCCGCTCGGGCACCCAGCTGCCGTGAGCTGCCACACAGGATGAGGTCGCCGGGTGAGCGATTCGAGCGGCGGCGGCCTTCCTTCTCGTGCACCACGTGCTCCCGGTGGGCACGAGGCCAGCGCCTGGGTCGGCGCCAGCACGGAGGCGGCCGCGGTGACCGGCCGGAGAGGACCGGTCCGGCGGGTCAGCTCGAGGGCCGGCCCGCCGCCGGCTCGCCGGCCAGAGCGGCGAGTTCGCCGCTGATCGCCTCGTCGTGGGCCTGGGCGTCGGCGCGGGCCTTCGCTGGGCTCCACCGGCCGGTGAGCAGCCAGATGAACGGGAAGAACACGAGCTGGCCGGCGAAACAGATCCACCACCAGCGCTGCCATTGTCCCGGTGCCTCGGTGGACGCCTTCTGCACGCCGGGGCCCTCGGTCTGCAGGTAGGTCAGAGCAGTGACGACCTTCGGGTCCTGCAGGCCCGGGCCGTACTTGGCCACGAAGGCGAGATCGGCGGCCGGGACGGTCCCCAGGGCGGTCAGCTGGGTCACGGCCTGCGCGACCGGTGCCGCGTTGGCGGCGAGGAACGCCAGGTCGGCGGCCGGGACCCGGGCCAGGGCCTGCAGCTTGGCGGCCGCCGCAGCGGCGGGGACGCGGAGTCCGGTCGCGATCTGTCCGACCGCCCGGGCCTGGGTGGCCCGGTCCGCGGGATCGGCGGTCAGCGCGGCCAGGGTGGCGGGGGCCAGGGTGGCGGCGGTGGCGAGCTGGTCCTGGTACTGCGTGCTGAGTGTGATGACCCTGCCGACGTCGGCCGCCGGCTTGCCGGAGATCTCGCTGATGGCCTCGGCCTGGATCGCGGGGTCCTGCGGCGTCGCGGTGAGCGCGCCCGTGGTGGCCGGCTTCAGCTTCGCCGCGGTGGCGAGCTGGTCCTTGTAGCGAGCGGCGAGCGACTGGACCTTCGGCACGATGGTGGGGTCGGCGGCGACCGCTTTCACGGTCTCGTTCTGCGGCGCGGACAGGGTGGGGTCCTGGCCGGACACCAGCGCGGTGACCCGGGCGCCCTTGTCCACCAGGATCCCCGCCGACGGGATCGCGGCGATCAGGCCGAGCAGCGCGAACACGACGACCGTACGCAGCGTCGCCCCCCAGACCGCCAGGCCGGTCGCGGTGGCGGCGGGGTTGTGCTTCTCGACGGTCTCGGTGAAGGCGGCCATCCAGGCGGCGAACGTGATCGCCCCGCCGATCGAGATCAGCAGGATGATCCACACGAAGTGGTAGTAGCCGGTGGACTTGTCGGTGGTCGTGATCGCGAACAGCGCGACGCCGACGGCGCTGATGACGCCACCGACGACCATGAACGGCTTGCGCACCTTCAGCCGGTCGGACAGAACGCCGGTGATGATCAGGGCGATGCACTGGAAGCCCCAGTACCAGTTGCCCAGGGCGTTGGCGCGGGCTTCGCTGTAGCCGAACGTGGTCGCGAAGAAGACCACGAACAGGCCGACCGCGATGTAGTAGAAGAGCAGGAACACGCTGATCGCGAACGCCGGCCCGATGATGTCGGTGCGCAGCATCTGCCGCCAGCTGCCCCTGGTCGCCTCGTCCGGGTCGATGCCGCGGGCCCGGGCCTCGATCAGCGTCCGTTCCCGCAGGCTGATCATGAGCTGGTCCCGCAGCCGAGGCGCGAGCTCCCGCAGGCCGATGAACGCGATCGCGAAGACCACCAGCCCGACGACACCGCAGACCCGGAATTGGTACTGCCAGTCCGGATGGGCGTTCAGGGTGTGGCTGGAGACCTCGGTGACGACCAGGCTGCCGACGACCGGACCCAGCGTCCAGAATCCCATCGCCGAGGCCCGCCCCAGCTGCGGGGAGAAGTCCCGGATCAGGGCCGGTGTGGCCACCAGGATGACGCCCTCGACCAGGCTGACGAGGGCGAACAGCACCAGGTAGACGGTCTTGTTGGACGCCTCGGCCAGCGCGAGGACCAGCACGCCGGTGAGGGCCAGGCCGTAGACGACGAGGTTGGCCCGGCCCCAGCGGTCGGCCAGTCCGGCGGCCACGGATCCCAGCGCACCGACGGCGTTGCCGACGATGGACACGGAGATCAGGTACGCCAGCGACATGTCCAGGTCGGCGCTGATCTTGGTGGCGACCGAGCCCTGCACGTACAGCTCGTAGTACAGGACGATCGTGGCGATGACGACGATCCCGAGATAGAGCGCCCGGTAGCCGTTGGCGGGATAGCGGTCGAGCTGCCGCCCCCAGATCCCGCCCCTGCTCGCGATGGATGGCGAGGAGTCAGCAGCCCCTGCTGTGATTGACATGCCGGTCCGTTCTGCCGAGGGTGAAGGTCAGTGTTCCCGACTCAGGAAGCGGTAGGTGGCCCCGTCGAGATCGGCCACGTGGACCGCGGCGCCCCGCTGGGCCAGCAGCCTGGCGATCGACCGGCCGATGCCGGAGCCGGCGCCGGTGACGACCGCGGTCCGGCCGGCGAGGTGTCCGGTGTCGATGCTCATGCCTGCGGTCCGAGCAGCGCCGGGGCCGGCCGGAACTCCAGCTCCGGGGCATCGACGGGACCGCGGAACAGAACGGCGTCCTTGGCGTAGTGCTGCCGCAGTCGCCACGGCGCCCGATCTCCCTGCAGCGGCAGGGCGGCGCGGGAGCGCTCGAAGTAGCCGGAGGTCATCTCGATGATCGGTCCGGTGGCCATCGGCTCGGCCGGCAGCCGCGGGGTGACGACCGCGTACCCGCGCTGCCGCAGGAAGACCAGCAGCCGGGCGACGTAGGCCGAGACCAGGTCGACCTTGAGCGTCCAGGAGGCGTTCGTGTAGCCGGTCGCGAAGGCCAGGTTCGGCACCCCGTCGAGCATCATCCCCTTGTACGCGACGCGTTCCGGTATCACGACGGCCTCGCCGTCGACGGTCAGCTCGAGCCCGCCGAGGGGGAGCAGCGTCAGCCCGGTCGCGGTGACGATCACGTCGGCGTCGAGGGACGCCCCCGAACGCAGCCGCAGGCCGGTGGAGGTGAACCGCTCGACGTGATCGGTGACGACGTCCGCCCGGCCGGAGGAGATCGCGGTGAAGAAGTCACCGCCCGGCACCAGGCAGAGCCGCTGGTCCCACGGCTCGTACGCCGGGGTGAAGTGGGTGTCCACGTCGTAGCCGACCGGCAGCCGCTTGACGACACCCTTGCGCAGCAGGCCCCGGGCCCATCCGGGGTACCGGCGGAACAGCCGGTAGATCGCCGTCGCCGTCCAGATGTTCTTGCGGCGCACCGCCGCGTACGCCCGGCGCGCGGGCAGCACCCTGCGCAGCAGGTCCGCGATCGGGTCGCGATCCGGCAGCGACATGACGAACGACGGAGAACGCTGCAGCATGGTCACCTGTGCGGCCGTGTCGGCCACCGCGGGCACGAGCGTGACGGCGGTGGCGCCGCTGCCGATGACGACGACCCGCTTGCCGGTGAGGTCGAGATCCTCCGGCCAGTGCTGCGGATGCACCACCGTGCCGGTGAAGTCCGCGCGGCCCGGCCAGCTCGGGGTGTAGCCCTCGTCGTAGCGGTAGTACCCCGAGCACAGGTAGAGGAAGCCGCAGGTGTGGGTGCTACGCGCGCCGGCGTGCTCGACCGTCACCGTCCAGCGGGCCTCGGCTGCGGACCAGTCGGCCCCGATCACCCGGGTGTCGTAGCGGATGTGCTCGTCGACGCCGTACGCCGCCGCTGTCTCCCGGACGTAGCGCAGGATGTCCCCGCCGTCGGCGATCGCGTTCGGCTGGGTCCAGGGCCGGAACGGGTATCCGAGCGTGAACATGTCGGAGTCCGACCGGACCCCCGGATACCGGAACAGGTCCCAGGTCCCGCCGCTCGCCCCGCGGGCCTCGACGATCGCGTAGGAGGTGCCGGGGGCGTCGATCCGCAGCCGGCAGGCGGCACCGATCCCGGACAGGCCGGCGCCCACGATCAGCACGTCGACATGGTCGGTCGCCGCCATGGTGCCCCCTGTCTGGTTACCTGGACGAAACGATGGCACCTCCAGCGCGTCGCGTGCAACACTTTCGCAACATGTTTCACGAGCAGCTCGGTCGCCGGCCGGCCCCTGGAGGAACGATGACCACGCTCGTCAGCCCGCAGCAGGACTCCCAGGTCGACGACGGCCCGGCGGTCGCGGAGCTTCATCGGCTGTACGCCCTGCAGCGCAAGGCTTTCCTGGCCGATCCCTACCCGGACGTGGCCGCGCGCCGAGCCAACCTGATGGCGCTGGCGGGCATGGTGCTCAGCCACCGGGCGGAGATCCGGGCGGCGATGAGCGCCGATTTCGGAGCCCATCCGGAGCTGTTCACCGATCTCGTCGAGGTCCTCGGGGTCGCCGGCCGGGCGGCGTACGCGGCGGAGCAGCTCGACGGCTGGATGGCCGAGGACGACCGGCACGTCGAACCGGCGTTCTACGGCACCGCGCAGGCCGGCGTCCGGTTCCAGCCCAAGGGCGTCGTCGGCAACATCGTCCCGTGGAACTTCCCGTTCGACCTGTCGCTGGGCCCGCTGGTGGAGATGCTCGCCGCGGGCAACCGGGTGATCATCAAGCCCTCGGACTACACGCCGGCCTGTGCCGGGCTGCTGCGGCACATTGTCGCCGAGACCTTCCCCGAGGACCTGGTCGCGGTCTCGGTCGGCGGCCTGGCGCTGGCCAAGGAATTCCCGACGCTGCGGTGGGACCACCTGCTCTACACCGGCAGCCCGGCGGTCGGCCGCGAGGTCGCGCTGGCCGCGGCCGAGAACCTGGTCCCGGTGACGCTGGAGCTGGGCGGCAAGTGCCCGGCCATCCTCACCGTGGACAGCGTCGACGCCGGCAGCGTGCGCGGCGTCGTGGGCACGAAGCTCGTCAAGAACGGCCAGATGTGCATCTCGGTCGACCACGTGCTTGTCCCGCGGGCGCAGGTCGAGGACTTCGTCACGCACGCCGAGCACTACCTGACCCAGGAGCTGCCGGACTACGCGTCCTCCGCCGACTGCACCGGGATCATCACCGAGCGGCACCTCGCCCGGATCTCCGCGCTGGTCGACGAAGCCCGGGCCGCCGGCGCGCGGCTGGTGACGCTCGGCGGCGACGGGGATCCCACCGGGACCCGGCGGCTGCCGCTGACGCTGGTCATCGACCCGCCCGCGGACCTCCGGATCATGCGGGAGGAGATCTTCGGACCGATCCTGCCGGTGATCCCGTACGACGACCTGGACGAGGCGCTGGCCGCCCTGAACGCCGGCGAACGGCCCCTCGGCCTCTACGTCTTCAGCAAGGACCCGCAGCTGGCCGAGCACGTGCTGACCCGGACCACCTCGGGGGGCGCCTGCGTCAACGTCTGTGCCGTGCAGGGCGCCATGCCGGCCCTGGGCTTCGGCGGTATCGGACAGAGCGGCAACGGGCGGCACCACGGGATCGAGGGTTTCCGGGAGTTCTCCAACCCGCGCGGCGTGGTCGTGCGCGGGACCGGCGACCTGGCCGACGCGTTCCTGCCGCCGTACGGGCCGATGGCGCAGGCGATCGTGGACAGCGTGGTCGGTGGCGCGGTGCCGCCCGAGGCGTCGGCGCCCGGGAGCGTCTGAGTCCCCGATGGCGACTCACGGTGGCCGGCCGATGCGGTTCCCGCGGCTGGCCGGCCCGGCGGAGGACCGGGTCGTGAACCGGGCCGCACGCTGGGTGCACGACGGCCGGCGGCTGGACATGCAGGGTCTCGCCGACGAGCTGGGGGTGTCCCGGGTGACCGTGTTCCGCCGCGGGGGCGGGCGAGAAGACTTGCTCAGCAAGGCCCTGTGGGTGCTGACCGAGCGCACGCTGGTGATCGCCGCGCAGCGGTGGGAAGCCGAGCGACCGGCGGGGGAGCTGCACACGCCCGGCACCGGCCGGCACGTCAACGCCATCGTGTCCCGGTCACCGGGCCTGCGCCGGCTGCTCGACGACGAGCCGGCGCTGGCCCTGCGGGTGCTCACGAACCCGCTCGGCCGCGTGCAGACCGGGATCGTGACCTTCGTGGAGGCGCTGCTGCGGCGCGACATGGCCGAGTTCGGCCTGGTGCCGCTCATCGAGCCGGGCGCCCTCGCCTACGCACTGGTCCGGCTAGGGGAGTCGTTCCTCTACGCCGACGTCCTCGCGGCGCGCCAACCCGACGTCGCCACTGCCGACCGCCTGCAGCAGGCCCTCATCGAGGCCTCGGACCGGGACGACCGGACCGTCTGGTCGACACCCACCGGCGGCTAGGGCCGCCGGCAGCCTGAGGGTTCTCGTGCTGCTCGCCTGCGTGCTGTCAACACGGCCGTGCGCTGGACGGTGGTCAGCCGAGCAGCGCGCGGGTCCAGTCGGCGGTGTGGCGTTCGATGTAGGCGGCGTCGGCGGACCAGGAGCGCCCGTGGCCCTCGTACCACAGCCGGGTCCACGGCTGGTTGCCCAGCGCCGCCTGCGCAGCGAGGAAGTCGGCCATGGATCGGGTCCGAGGCGCCAGCCGCGTCAGGAGCCCGCGGCGCTGGGCGTCGTCGAGCCCGTACGCGTCGACGAACAGGCCGAGCCGCGCGGCCGCGTCCCGGCGGGACCGCTGCGGATCGGCGGACAGCGGGACGAAGCCGTGCGCCGCGTACGCAAGATCCCACAGCCGGGTCCCCGGCGCGGCGGTGTCCCAGTCGATGAACACCCACCGGTCACCGACCACGAGGTTCCATGGAGCGAGGTCGTGGTGGCCGATGATCTCCGTCCCGTCCGCGGGGATGAGCACCTGCCACCGCGGCTCCGGCGGCGGCACGAATCCCGCAACGGCGTCGTGGAAGTCCCGGATCAACCGACCCACCCGGACGAGCCCGCGGTCGGATTCGAGCACGTCCGGGCGGCCGGGGTGCGCGGCCTCTCCGGGGACATAGCTCAGCACCTCTCTGCCCCGGTCGTCGATGCCGAGCGCCCGTGGTGCCGCCGTGAACCCCACCGCGTGCAGGTGGTTCAGCAGCGCATGGACTGCCGGCGTCCACGGACCCACTGGTCGGCGCACCGTGTCTCCCACCCGGACCACCGCCGCGGTCGCATTGCCCCCGACCAACGGGACTTCCCCTTCCGGCACACCAGCAGGCTGGCACATGGCCACGCGGAGTTGGTCGCAAGAGCACGTCGGCGAGCTACAGGCAATTCTCCTGCTGGCCCGATCGCACGACCGGCGCACCGCGCGCCGGCACGGTGGCGACCAGGCACTGGAAGTCGAAGCGGACGATCACCGTGCCGGTTCTGATCAGGACGGTCGCCGGTGGCCCGTACGCGGTCGTGACCGCGGCCCGGACGGTTGCCGGATCTGCTCGCTGCGCCGGCGTGAGGTCGGCCAGGACACGACCCAGCCGGCGGCCACCGTCGGGGGCGAGATCCGGCGGCGGTGGCGGGTCGCCCACCGCGAGGGC
>DASYKU010000145.1 GCA_035995165.1 Mycobacteriales bacterium | reverse complement strand
GACCGCGGTGGCGACGGTGCTCGGCAACCTGCTGGCCGACATCTCATACGTGCTGCTCGACCCGAGGGTGAGGTACTCGTGAGCGTGAACCCGGTGGAGCCGATCGAGCTCCATGCGGTCGCGGCCGAGCCGGCGCCGGCGGTGGCGGGGCTGCCGGCCGGCAAGCCCCGGTCCATGCTCCGGCTGGCGGCGGCGGTGTTCGTCCAGAACCGGCTCGCCGTGGCCGGGCTCGTCGTCGTGCTCCTGCTGGTGCTGTTCTGCTTCCTCGGGCCGGTGATCCACCCCACCGACCAGGTGCACGTGAACCTCGCGCAGGCGTCGCTGCCCCCGGGGGCCGGGCACCCGCTCGGCACCGACGAGAACGGGTACGACCAGCTGGGCCGGCTGATGGTCGGCGGCCGGGTGTCGCTGGAGATCGGGTTCGCGGCGGCCGCGATCGCCACCGCGGTCGGCACGTTGTGGGGCGCCGTGTCCGGCTTCCTCGGGGGCGTCGTCGACGGCATCATGATGCGGATCGTCGACGCGCTGCTGGCGATCCCGATCCTGTTCCTGCTGCTGTTCCTGGTCACGATCGTCCGGCCCAGCACGACGGTGATGATCGTGGTGCTCGGGCTGACCGCCTGGCTGATCCCGGCCCGGCTGGTCCGCGGCGAGTCCTTGACCCTGCGGGTCCGCGAGTACGTCCAGGCGGTCCGGATGATGGGCGGCTCGTCGTCGCGGGTGGTGCTGCGGCACATCGTCCCGAACGTGGCCGGGACGGTGATCGTGAACGCGACGTTCCAGGTCGCCGACGCGATCCTGCTGATCGCCTACCTCGGCTACCTGGGGCTGGGCATCTCCCCGCCGGCCACCGACTGGGGCGGCATGCTCAGCAACGGCACCAACTTCATCTTCCCGAACTACTGGTGGCTGATCTACCCGCCCGGCATCGCGATCATCGTGGTGGTCGTCGCGGTCAACTTCGTCGGCGACGGCCTGCGGGACGCCGTCGAGGTCCGACTCCGGAGGCGGTGAAACCTTGGCACTGCTGGAGATCCGCGACCTGAGCACCGACATCGAGCTCAGCCGTACGACCGTACACGCGCTCGACCAGGTGTCGTTGACCGTCCACTCCGGACAGACCCTCGGCATCGTCGGGGAGTCCGGCTGCGGCAAGACGATGACCGCGATGAGCATCGAGCAGCTGCTGCCGCCGGGCGGCCGGATCGTCGGCGGGCAGGTCACCTTCGCCGGGCACGACCTGGTCGGGCTGTCCGAACAGGAGCTGTGCGCGGTCCGCGGCAACGAGATCGGCATGATCTTCCAGGATCCGGCGACCTCGCTGAACCCCGTCCAGTCAATCGGCATCCAGGTCGCGGAACCGCTGCGGCTGCACCGTGGCCTGAACCGGGCCCAGGCGCGCGAGCGCGTCATCGACATGTTCGCCCGGGTCGGCATCCCCAGCCCGGCCCGCCGGTACGACGACTACCCGCACCAGCTCTCCGGCGGCCAGCGGCAGCGCGTGATGATCGCGATGGCGCTGATCTGCGAGCCGAAGCTGCTGATCGCCGACGAACCCACCACCGCACTGGACGTCACGATCCAGAAGCAGATCCTGGACCTGATCGACGACCTCCGGCGGGAGACCGGGATGGCGGTCATCCTGGTCACCCACGACCTCGGCGTGATCGCCGGCAACACCGACGACGTCGCGGTCATGTACGCCGGCCGCATCGTCGAGACCGCCTCCGCCGCCGACCTGTTCGCCCACCCCCGCCACCGCTACACCGAGGCCCTCCTCGCCGCCCTGCCGGACCGGGTCGCCGGCACCGGCCGGCGGCTCTACTCGATCCCCGGCCTGCCGCCCGACCTCACCGATCCGCCGCCCGGCTGCCGGTTCGCGCCGCGGTGCGGGCACGCCGTCGCGCGCTGCCACGCCGAGATCCCCGTACTGACCGGTGATTCGGGGATCCCCTCGCTCGGTGACCACCGCTTCGCCTGCTTCGTCCCTCGCCCGGTCTGGGCCGGCACTCCCGCCGCCGACCCGGTCCAGGATGCCGGGCCGGCCGATCGAGCGCCCGTCGGGGAGGCCGGCTGGGTCGCTCCGACCACCCTCATCCCGGCCGACGGGGTCCCGCTGCTCGAGGTGACCGACCTGGTCAAGGACTTCCCGGTCCGCAGCGGCCTGATCGTGCAACGCCGGGTCGGCGCGATCAGCGCGGTGGCCGGCGTCTCGCTCCGGCTGGAGCGGGGCCAGGCGCTCGGCCTGGTGGGGGAGTCCGGCTGCGGCAAGACCACCCTCGGGCGGCTCATCGTCGGCCTGGAGGAGCCCAGCAGCGGCCAGGTGCTCTTCCGCGGCCGCCGGGTGGACCGGTTGCGGGGGGAGGCCCGGCGCCTGGAGCGCCGCAACGTCCAGCTCATGTTCCAGGACTCGTACGCGTCCCTCGACCCGCGGATGCGGGTCCGGTCGATCCTGCGCGAGCCGCTGGAGATCCAGCACGTGGGCACCGGCCGGGACCGGGACCGCCGGGTGGACGAGCTGCTGGACGCGGTCGGACTGCCGCGGCAGGCCGGCGAGCGGTACCCGCACGAGTTCTCCGGCGGGCAGCGGCAGCGCATCGGCCTGGCCCGGGCGCTCGCCCTGCAACCCGGGCTGATCGTGGCCGACGAACCGGTCTCGGCGCTGGATGTCTCGGTGCAGGCGCAGATCCTCAATCTGATGCGGGACCTGCAGGCCGAGCGCGAGCTCAGCTACCTGTTCATCAGCCACGACCTCGCGGTCGTCCGCTACCTCACCGACCGGATCGCGGTCATGTACCTCGGCAAGATCGTCGAGACCGGCCCGTCCGCCGCCGTGTACGCCGACGCCTGGCACCCGTACACGAAGGGCCTGATCGACGCGATCCCGGTCGCCGATCCGGTCCTCGAGGCCGCGAAGGCCCGCGGCGGCGTCGCCGGGGAGCTGCCGTCCGCGTTCGACCCGCCCAGCGGGTGCCGGTTCCGGACCCGGTGCCCGCGGGCGCAGGACCTCTGCGCCCAGGTCGAACCGCCGCTGGCGGTCCCGGAACACGCGGGTGCCGCCGATCCCGGGCGCCTGGTCGCCTGCCACTTCCCGCTCCTCCCCGTGACCGGCGCGCCCGCCCGGCCGGGAGCCGCGCACCCGCTCGACCTGCCGGCGCCGGACCCGCGGCCGGCCGACCGGGGCCGGTGACCGGGCGTGCTCGTAGTGTGGTCGGGGTGAGGCTCCTCATCGTCGAGGACGATCCGGCCATGGCCACGATGCTCAGCCGCGGCCTGCGCCGTGAGGGGTATGCCGTCGACGCGGTCGGCTCCGGCGCCGATGCGGTCTGGAGCATCACCGAGACCGACTACGACGCCGTGGTGCTCGACGCGATGATCCCGCCACCGGACGGGTTCGAGGTCTGCCGGCGGATCCGGACCGCGGGTCGCTGGGTCCCGGTACTCATGCTCACCGCCCGCGACGGCATCCTGGACAAGGTCCACGGTCTGGACGCGGGCGCGGACGACTACCTCACCAAGCCGTTCGACCTCCCGGAGCTGCTCGCCCGGGTCCGCGCGCTGACCCGCCGCGACCCGGTGGAACGGCCCACCGCGCTGCGGGTCGGCGACCTCGTCCTGGATCCCGCGAACCGGTCGGTCCGCCGCGGTTCGACGCCGATCGCGCTGTCGGCGAAGGAGTTCGCGTTGCTGCAGGAGCTGATGCGCCGGGCCGGCGAGACGCTGACCCGGACGTACCTGATCGAGCACGTCTGGGACTACGCCTACGACGGTGGTTCCAACGTGGTCGACGTGTACGTCCGCTACCTCCGGGCCAAGATCGACCGGCCGTTCGCCCGCAACACCATCCAGACCATCCGCGGCGCCGGCTACCGGCTCGACCCCGGCTCCTGACGCGACGGCCTCGGCTCGCCGCCGGTCAGGCACCGGACGGTGCTGGGGCGTGGGTGCCGAGGCCGGCCGGAGGTCGGGAGCGGACGTCGCCGCCGTCGTCGCGGCAGCCGGCCAGTAGGACCAGTGCGGCGGTGAGGACGAGCAGGGCCCGGCGGCTCATCGGCTCGCCGCGGCGCGGCGGTTGCGCAGTGCCTCCAATGCGATCGGGGTGAGTGAGAGCAGTACGACCACGGCGATGATCGGCAGGAGGTAGCGGTCGATGCCGGGGATCGACTTTCCCAGCACATATCCGGCGACGGTGACCAGGACCGTCCACAGTAGACCGCCGGTGATCTGCCAGCGGGTGAAGACCGCGTGCGGGACCTCGACGATGCCGGCCAGCGGGTTCAGCACCGTACGGACGAGGGGGACGAAGCGGGCCAGTACGATCGCGCGGGCGTGGCCATAACGCTCGAGGAACTGGGCGGCCCGGTCGGCGGCGGCGCGCAGGCGGGGCCGGTCGTGGCGGCCGAGCAGCAGCGGGCCGGAGCGGCGGCCGATCACGTAGCCGGTCTCGGCTCCGGCGGTGGCGCCGATCGCGGCGGCGAGGATGACCAGCGGCAGCGAGAGGTGTACCGGCGCGGCGGCGCCGGCGGCGGCGAACAGGCCCGCGGTGAACAGCAGCGAGTCGCCGGGCAGGAACAGCCCGACGAGCAGGCCGGTCTCGGCGAACAGGACGATCGCGATCCCGATCGTGCCGAAGCTGCTCAGCAGCGACCGGGCGTCGAGCAGGTTCAGAGCTGCGCTCACGTGCTCCCTCTCGCGGTACGGACGAGGCGCCGCCGACGCTAGGTCGGAGCGGGTTAGAGGGCGGCAAAGCGCGGGTCCTCACTGAACTCGGCGGCGGAGCACGTACCCGCCGGAGATCGGGGAGGACGTTCCGCAGCCGGCCCGGTACCGACTTCCGCGGACCGTCCGGCCGCGGGACCGGGTGCGGCAGACGCCTTCGGTGACGCACGGGGTCCGGCCGTTGGCGATTCAGGGCTTCCTCAGGCTTCGTCGCCTGTTCGTACTGCGCGCGTCGGCTCGGACTGGTGCTGGGTGGCGGCCCAACTCGCGAGCAGGGTGAGTGCGTCGGCGGTGGGGGTGGCGGGCTCGGCGGTGTAGACCAGCAGCCGTAGGCCGGGATCGGCGGACAGATCGAACGCCTCGTAGGTGAGGTCGAGGTCGCCGACGACGGGGTGGTGCAGCCGCTTGCGGCCGGTCCGGTGGAAGAGCACGTCGTGGCTGGCCCACAGGGTGCGGAAGGTCTCGCTGCGGGTGGACAACTCGCCGACGAGATCGGTCAGCCCCCGGTCGTACGGGTTCCGGCCGGCCTCGGCCCGCAGTACGGCGACCATGTCCTTCGCGGTCGTCTCCCAGTCCCGGTAGAACTCCGGGCCGCCCGGGTTGAGAAAGGTGAACCGGGCGGTGTTGGCCGGGCGGACCGGGTCGTCGAGGACCGGGGCGTACAGGGCGTGCCCGAGCTGGTTGGTGGCCAGGACGTCGGATCGCCCGTTGCGGATCCAGGCGGGCGCGTCCGTGATCGCGTCGAGCACTCGTTGCAGGCCGGGACGGACATGCTGGGGCGACGGCCGGCGCGGCTTGCCGCCGGAGGCGTTCGCCACCCGCGCCAGGTCGAACAGGTGCGTCCGTTCGGCGTCGTCGAGCTGTAACGCGTTGGCCACGGCGTTGAGCACGCTCTCGGAGACGCCCTGGAGGCGTCCGCGTTCGAGCTGGACGTAGTAGTCCGAGCTCAGTCCGGCGAGCAGCGCGACCTCCTCCCGGCGGAGGCCGGGGACGCGCCGATTGCCGCCGTACGCCGGGAGACCGGTGTCCTCCGGCTTCAGCCGCGCGCGGCGGCTGGAGAGGAACTCGCGTACCTCGGTCCGGTTGTCCACGGGATCAACGCTACGGCCCGGGCAGGCGGCACGGGAGGGGCTGCCAGTACCTGGGACGACAGGCACTCCCAGACCGGGCCGTTTCGGAGTTTCCTCAGGGACATGAGAGCTGCCATCTTCCGCGGGCCCGGCGCCATCGAGGTCGGCGAACGCCCGGATCCGGTCATCGAGGCGACGACCGATGCGATCGTGCGCGTGGTCCTGGCCTGCGTGTGCGGGTCCGACTTGTGGTACTACCGCGGGACGAGCCCGCACGCCGTCGGGTCGATCGGGCACGAGTTCATCGGCGTCGTCGAGGAGACCGGCGCCGACGTCACCACCGTCGCGCCCGGAGACCTGGTCGTCGCACCGTTCATCTACAGCGACATGTCCTGCCCGCACTGCCGGAACGGGTCGACGATCAGCTGCGTGCAGGGCGGGAACTTCGGCAACGGCACAATCGACGGCGGTCAGGGCGAGGCCGTTCGCGTCCCGCTGGCCGGCAGCACCCTCGTTCCGGTCCCTGGTTCCGGACATTCGCAGGAGACTCTGCGGTCGCTGCTCGCGCTGTCCGACGTCATGTCGACCGGCCACCACGCCGCCGTCAGTGCCGGCGTCAGCAAGGGCGACACGGTCGCTGTGGTCGGCGACGGCGCTGTCGGCCTGTCGGCCGTGCTCGCCGCGCACCGGCTCGGCGCCGAGCGGCTCATCGCGCTCAGCCGCCACCCGCAGCGCCAGCAGCTGGCGCGCGAGTTCGGCGCGACCGACGTCGTCGAAGGCCGCGGGGACGAGGCCACCGAAGCTGTCCTGTCCTTGACCGGCGGCGTGGGTGTCGACGCGGCTCTGGAGTGTGTCGGGACGGAGCAGTCGATCGCGACCGCGTTCGCGGTGGCCCGGCCGGGTTCCACCCTCGGGATCGTCGGCGTACCGCACGGCGAAGTGCCGTTCGCCCAGACCTTCTTCCGCAACGTCGGCTGGCGCGGCGGCCCGGCGCCGGCCCGGATCTACATCCCTGGACTGCTCGACGATGTTCTCGCCGGGACCATCGACCCCGGCCGGGTCTTCGACTACGAGACCGACCTCGACCACGTCGCGGACGCGTACGCCGCGATGGACGAGCGGCGCGCGATCAAGTCGGTGGTCCGGGTGGGCTCGGTATGACCGCCTGGACGGACGACGAGCTGCGCCGGATCGGTGGCGCGGTCGAACTCGACCTCGCCTCCCGCCGTCCCGATGGTGAGCTGCGGCCGTACACGACGATGTGGGTCGTCCGCGTCGGCGAGGACCTGTACGTCCGTTCCGCCGGTGGCCCGGACCGGCCGTGGTACCGGCGCGCGCTCGCCACCGGTGCCGGCCGGCTCCGCGCCGGCGGCATCGAGCAGGACGTCGCTTTCGCCGATGCCGACCCCGGCGTCCACGGCGCGATCGACCGGACGTACCACGCGAAGTACGACCGCTTCGGGCCCGGACCCGTCGGACACGTCACCGGCCCGGACGCCCATCCCGTCACCATCCGCCTCGTCCATCCGTAGTCGGCATGGTCACGGTGTTCGACCTCCGGCACGCGAGAAGATCGTCGGCTATCCCCGCACCCGCAACGCCCTCCGCGTCCTCGACGAGGTCGCGCCCGCCCAGAACGGAACCTCCATGCCATCCCGGACCTGGCTCATCACCGGGGTCAGCAGCGGCTTCGGCCGCGAACTGACCGCGCAGCTGCTCGACCGCGGCGACACCGTCGTCGGCACCGTCCGCCGTCCTGACCCGGTCGCCGACCTGGCCGAGAAGCACCCCGGCACGTTTCACGCCGAGGTGCTCGACGTGACCGACACCGCCGCGATCCGCGCGCTCGTCGATCGCTCGTGCGACCGGCTCGGCCGGATCGACGTCGTGGTCAGCAACGCCGGCTACGGCCTGTTCGGCGCGGCCGAGGAGCTGTCCGACGCTCAGGTCGACCACATCATCGCCACCAACCTCACCGGTTCCATCACCCTGATCCGGGCGGTCCTGCCGCACCTGCGCGCCCAGGGCGGCGGGCGGGTCATCCAGCTGTCCACCTACGGCGGGCAGGTCGCCTTCCCCGGCAACTCCCTCTACCACGCCACGAAGTGGGGTATCGAAGGCTTCTGCGAGTCGGTGGCTCAGGAGGTCGCGCCATTCGGCATCGGCGTGACGATCGTCGAGCCCGGCGGCGCTCGCACCGAGTTCCGCCACGGCAGCGCGCAGATCGCTGATCTGATGCCCGAATACGACGGCAACCCGGCCCACGCCTTCCAGGAGATGCTCGACCCGCACGGCCCTCCCGCGCCGGGCGACCCGGTCCGCATGGCGGCACGCATCATCGACAGCGTGGCGATCGAGCCGGCTCCCCTGCGCATGGTCCTCGGCTCCCAGGCCCTTGACAGCACGCTCACCGTCCTCCGCAAGCGCATCGCCGACTTCGAGACTCAAATCGAACTGGCCGCTTCCACCGACTACCCGGAGTGACCCGAGCACCGGGCGCCCCCTGCGCCCGGAGTCGGCGACCGCCGGGACCGAGGGCGTCAGCTGCGGACGCGGCGGTTGTCGCCGACGCGGGTCCAGATGAGCAGCATGTGGGTGCCTCCCTGGAGTGTCGGGAAGTCGTTCGTGGACGACACCGAGGGGCTAGGGGAGCCAGGTGCCGGACGGCCAGGTGAGGCCGTCCCACGCCCGGCGATCCGCGCCCGCCGGATCGTGCACCACGGCGGCGTCGTCGGCGAAGACCATCGTGGCACGGTCGGCGGGGGAGTAGCGGGGCCAGTCGGCGCCGGGTGCACCGTCGCGGACGAACGACGCCCAGTGGCGCTGCATCGCCTGCGACAGCGGAGTTTCCGCCGGCAGCAGGCCGAAGACGTACGGCACCTCGCTCCCGTGCGCACCCCGGGCCTCGGGCGGCAGCCCCGGCACGGGCAGGTCGGCGTAGAACCGGTACGTCGGCGCGTGGGCGGACTGCGCGTCGGCGAGCCGGGTCGAGGGGATGCCGTACCGCTCGTCGGTCATCAGAGCCTCGTACACGTCGGCCGCCGGGGCGGCGGGCCGCCGCGATGCGTAGTCGGCGATCAGCGCCTGAGCCCGCGACTCCCCGAGCGCACGGCCGAGAACCAGGGGAGCGCGGCCGACCAGGTCCGGGTGCAGCAGCCGGAACGCGGCCGCCTCGTGCGCGTTGCTGCCGATGAGCATGCCGATCCCGGCGCCGGCCCCGGCCGCGACGGCGTCGACCGGCAGCCTCGGCAGCACCACCGGATCCAGCGTCGGCCGCCAGATCCAGGTGTTCTCGAACAGTCCGGCGAACGTCCCCGCCGCCTCGACGATCTGCTCGGCCGGCACCGTCAGCAGGCCGTCCGCGGTCGTGCCGAGGACGTCGAGCAGCCGGCCGGCGAGCGAGGACCCGGGCCGGGCGACGTGGTCGCCGCCGCCGCTCTCGGAGATCACCCGCCCGAACAACCCCGCCGACAGCGGGGACGCGAGCAGCGTCGCGACGCTCTTGGCCCCGGCGGACACGCCGCCCACCGTGACCCGGCCGGGGTCGCCGCCGAACACGGAGATCGTGTCCCGGACCCAGCGCAGCGCGGCCAGCTGGTCGAGGATCCCGAGGTTCGCCGACCGCTCGTACGCGGGTCCGAGCCGGTCGGAGAGGTCGAGGAACCCGAGCGGCCCGAGCCGGTAGTTCAGGCTCACCACGACGATGCCCTGCCGGACGAACGCCGCCCCGTCACCGACGTACTCCGGACCCGACCCGGACACGAAACCGCCGCCGTGCAGGCAGACGAGGACGGGCGCGCCGCCGGGTCCGGGCGACAGCGGCGCGGCGACGTTGAGGAACAGGCAGTCCTCGGACGCGCCCGCGGCCGGCACCTGCATGGCCTTCGCGCCGTACGCGCTCGCGTCCCGGATCCCCGTCCAGGGCGGCGCCGGCTCCGGCGGGCGGTAGCGCAACGGACCGGCCGGGGCGGCCGCGTACGGCAGTCCTCGCCAGGCGATGCCGCCCTCGATCTCGACGCCGCGGACGACGCCGCCGGGCAGCTCTCGGGTCACGGCGGTCTGCACGGACCCATCGAATCGCGCCGAGCCCGACGACGCCAGGACGCGAACGCGGCAGCCGGGCTCCTGGGCCGAGACCGGTGCTCGGGCCGCCTCATAGCGGACGTCTGGCTCGTTCAGAGGAAAGGCACAGGTCCGTACCGGACAACGGTGTCATGACGACACGGTGCGCCCGCGGATGACCGCGCTCGCCGACGGCCGGACGGCCACGCAGCCCTCGTCCGTACCGCAGCGGGCGGCGCCGGTGGCCCCGGTCGACGCGCACCCGGGTGCGGTGCTGGCGGCGATCCTCGCCGGTGCCGTCGCGACGATCGGGCTCTGGTGGGCGGACACCCCGTCGGTGAGCGGGTTCGGCGACTGGCTGACCAACGCCGGCCGGATCACCGGCCTGCTGGCCGGCTACGGCGTGGTCGTGCTGGTCGCGCTGATGGCCCGGATACCGCCGCTGGAGCGCGGTGTCGGCGCGGACAAGCTGGCCCGCTGGCACTCGATGGGCGGCCGGTACGTCGTGAGCCTCGTCGCCGCGCACGGCCTGCTGATCATCTGGGGGTACGCGGTCACCGCGCACACCGACGTGGTGAGCCAGACCGGCACGCTGCTGACCAGCTACCCGGACGTGCTCATGGCCACGGTCGCGGGGCTGCTGCTGGTCGGCGTCGGCGCGGTCTCGGCCCGGGCCGCGCGCCGGCGGATGCGCTACGAGACCTGGTACTACCTGCACTTCTACACCTACCTCGCGGTGGCGCTGGCGTTCAGCCACCAGTTCGCGACGGGCGCGGAGTTCATGACCGACCGGGCCGCCCGGGTGGCCTGGTCCGCGCTGTACGTGTCGGTGGCGGCGGCGATCGCCTGGTACCGGTTCGTGACGCCGGTCCGGCAGGCGGTCCGGCACCGGCTGCGGGTCGAGACGGTGGTCCCGGAAGGGCCCGGCGTGGTGTCCGTGAGCATGGCCGGCCGGCACCTGGACGAGCTCCGCGCGGAGGCGGGCCAGTTCTTCCGGCTCCGGGTCCTCACCCGGGACCTGTGGTGGGCCGCCAACCCGTACTCGCTGTCGGCGGCGGTCCAGCCCGGCCGGATGCGGGTCACGGTCAAGGACCTCGGCGGCCACAGCCGGGCGCTCGCCGCGCTTCCGCCCGGAACCCGGGTCGTCGCCGAGGGACCGTACGGGGCGATGACCGCGGCCCGGCGTACCCGCCGGCAGGTGCTGCTCATCGCGGGGGGCATCGGGATCACCCCGCTGCGGGCGCTGCTGCAGACGCTGCCCGGCGACATCACCCTGCTCTACCGGGTCGGCCGGGAGCAGGACGTGGTGTTCCGGTCCGAGCTCGAGCAGCTGGCCCTGATCCGCGGCGCCACCGTGCACATCCTGACCGGGCACCGCCACGACCTCGGCTACGACCCGCTCTCCGCGGCCGTCCTGACCGCCAACATCACCGATCTGCGCGCACACGACGTCTACGTGTGCGGGCCCGGCGGGATGACGGCCGCGGTCGGCGCCGCGCTGCGTACGGCCGGCGTGCCCCGCCGGCAGATCCACTCCGAGACCTTCGAGTTCTAGGCCCCCGGGAGACCCGCCATGCGCCGCGCACTGTTCGCCCTGTCCGGCACCGTGACCGGTCTGGTGCTGCTGCTGTCGTTCAAGACCCACCCGGCGGCGGTGACCACGCCGCCGGCCGCGCTGAGCACGCCGTCGCCCACCGGGTCCGCCTCGGATCCGTCGGCATCCCCGTCGACCTCCGGTTCCGGGTCCGCCTCCGGATCGGGGACCTACACCGGGACGGCGGCCGACACCCGGTTCGGTCCGGTGCAGGTCCAGATCACGGTGACCGACGGGACGGTCACCGCCGTGCAGGCGGTCGACTACCCGCAGAACGACCCGCGCGACCAGCAGATCAACTCGTACGCGATCCCGGTGCTGAACCAGGAGGCGACGGCGGCGAGGAGCACCTCGATCGACATGGTCTCCGGGGCGACGTACACCAGCCAGGGCTACATCCAGTCCCTGCAGGGCGCGCTCGACCAGGCGGGGCTGTGACGACCGCGACCGCCACCGAGCGGACCCGGCACGTCGAGCACTGCATGGGCACGGTGTTCACCATCGACGTACGCGGCCCGGGCGACTGGACCGCGGCGATCGCGGCCGTCGTCAGCTGGCTGCACCACGTCGACCGCGTCTTCAGCACGTACGACCGGGACAGCGACATCAGCCGACTGCGGCGGCGGGAGATCCGGGCGGCCGACGCCGACCCGGCCGTGGCGGAGGTACTCGACCTGTGCGCCGACGCCCAGCTCGAGACCGGCGGGTACTTCTCCGCCCTGCTCGACGGCCGGATCGACCCGACCGGACTGGTCAAGGGCTGGGCCGTCGAGCGGGCGAGCCGGCTGCTGCGCATGCACGGCTCGGCCGACCACGCGGTCAACGGCGGCGGCGACATCCAGCTCGCCGGCCGGCCCGAACGGGGTCGCGAGTGGACGGTCGGCATCGCCGACCCCGTGCGGCCCGGCCGGGTCGTCACCACGGTCACCGGCACCGATCTCGCCGTCGCGACCTCCGGGACCTCCGAGCGCGGTGCCCATCTGCTCGACCCGTTCACCGGCCGGCCGATCACCCACCTCGCCAGCGCGACGGTCGTCGGTCCGTCGCTGACCCGGGCCGACGCGTACGCCACCGCCGCCTTCGTGATGGGACCCACCGCCCTCGACTGGATCGCCACCCGCCCCGGCTACGCCGCGCTGCTGGTGGACACCGCCGGGCGGACGCTCCGGAGCGCGGACTGCACCGATCGACCGTGAGGGCGCCGTCTGTCGGGTGTGGACGGTCTAGGGGTGCAGGAGGACCTTGGTCCAGCCGTCGAGACGGTCGTCGAAGTTGCGGTAGCCCTCGGCGGCGTCGTCGAGGTTCAGCTCGTGGGACACGATCAGCCCCGGGTTCAGCTTGTCGCGGTGGATCAGGTTGCGCAGCGGCCGGTTGTACTGCTTGACGTTGGCCTGGCCCGTGCCCATCGACTGACCCTTGAAGAAGAACGTGCCGAAGTCGAAGGCGAACTTGCCTTCCTTGGCGAGGTCGTCGGCCGCGGACGGGTCCTCGGGGACGAACACCCCGACCACGCCGATGCGCCCGGTCGGCCGGACCGCCGCGACCAGGTTGTTGATCGTGAGGCCGGGCTTCTCCGCGCCCTCGTGGTCGTGGGCCTGGTAGCCGACGGCCTCGACGCCACGGTCGGCGCCCTCGCCGCGGGTGGCGTCCAGGACCTGCTGGACGGCGTCGCCGGCGCTGTCGTCGATGGGCGTCGCGTCGACGGCCTCGACCAGCTTCAGCCGGTCGGGCTGCCGGTCGACGACGAGGACCTGGTCGGCGCCGCGGAGCCGGGCCGACATCGCGGCCATCAGGCCGACCGGTCCGGCGCCCCAGACGACCACCGAGTCGCCGATGCCGACCTGCGCGAGTTCGGTTCCGTGGTAGCCGGTCGGCAGGATGTCCGACAGCATCACGTAGTCCTTCTCCCGCTCCTGGGCGTCCTGCGGGAGCACGAGGGCGTTCCAGTCCGCGTACGGGACCCGCAGCAGCTCGGCCTGACCGCCGCTGTACGGGCCCATGTCGGCGTAGCCGTAGGCCGCGCCGGCACTGCCGGGGTTCGTCGTCAGGCAGAAGCCGGTCAGCCCGGACTCGCAGTTCCTGCAGAAGCCGCAGCCGATGTTGAACGGCAGCACGACCCGGTCGCCGACCTTGACCCGGTCGACGCCGGCGCCGACCTCGATGACCTCGCCCATGTTCTCGTGGCCGAGGACCTTGCCCTCCTCGACGTCCGTACGGCCCTCGACCAGATCCGCTGGATCCGCGGCGGACGGGAGTTCTACCTGTCCGGCAACCTGGCCTCGATGGCGCCCGGTATGCCGTACGCGATCGGCATCCAGCATGCGTACCCGGGCCGGCAGGTGATCGCGTTCGTCGGGGACGGCGGTTTCGCGATGCTCATGGC